>SKTA01000022.1 GCA_007122745.1 Bacteroidales bacterium | reverse complement strand
TGGATGAAGTTAGGAGCTGCCCTTGTTGCTGTAATTGCGGTATTTGGTGCAGCTTATGGTATTTCAACGATTGCAAAGAGTGCTATTGATAACATTGCACGACAACCGGAAGCTGGAGGCGATTTACGTTCATCAATGGTTGTGGCAGCAGCGCTTATTGAGGGGATCACCTTTTTTGCCCTCGTTATTGTGCTGCTCACCCTGTTTGTGAATTAAACTAAAGGGCGGAAGCACCTTTTGGGTTTTGTTGTTGAAAAGGGCAGATTGCTGCTTTTGCCTTTTCTTTAACTTTTTAAGCGTTGAAACATGGAACTTTTGATGCCGGGTTTGGGCCTGATTTTCTGGATGACATTGGCTTTTGGTGTGGTATTGCTCATCTTGAAAAAATATGCATGGAAGCCCATTCTCAATGTATTGAATCAACGAGAAGCAAAGCTGGCTCAGTCTTTGGTAAATGCCAGACGAATTGAGAGGGAAATGGCTCAGCTTGCTGAGTTGAAGACAGTAAAAGTTGCTGAAGCTGAGCAGATATACAGCGAAACCACGAAAAAGGCACATGTCGAAGCGGAAAAGATTATTGATGAAGCCCGGGGAAAAGCCCGCCTGGAAGCAAAAGAAATTATGGACCGGGCCGACGAATTAATTGAAGCCTACAAAAAAGAGGCCATGCGCGAGATTCAAAGCCAGTTGTCGGCCCTGTCTCTCGACATTGCCGAAAAAGTGCTGCATGAAGAGTTCAGCGATCGTGATCGTAATGCACGTTATGTGAAAAAACTGCTCGATCAGGTGGTTGAAAATTAAGTGAAAGCCGAAGGGGCACCCTAGTGATCAATGGCTATGAACAGATCCGTACTGAATAATCGTTATGCCAAGGCCTTGCTTTCTCTTGCAGAGGAAAACAATATTCTGGATCGGTCTTACCACGATCTGAAACTTGTTTTTGAGGTGTTCTCTTCACAAAAGGAATTAAAGATATTGCTAAAAAGTCCTGTTATAAGGATCGGCAGAAAACAGGCCGTACTCAGGCATCTGCTTGAGCACAAACTGCATCCCCTTGTACTCAATTACATGTTAATTATTGTGAGAAAACAGAGAGGACATCTGCTGGAGGGCATATCAGACGCATATCTGAAAGTATACAAACAATACCTGGGCATTGAAACAGTCAGGATCACCACTGCAGCACCCCTTGATGAAAAGATACGTGAAAAAGCCCTGCTGGCAGCGCGCGAACTGACACCTCATGAAATAGAGTTTGAGGAGCAAGTGGACCCGGATATCATTGGCGGTTTTATTCTTGATCTTGGCGACAAACAGTATAATGCAAGCGTTTCATACCGCATGGCCAGGTTTAGGAAACATTTAATGAACGATTAATTATAGCTTTATGTCTGACATAAAACCTTCTGAAATATCAGCCATTCTGCGTCAGGAGATGGCCGGCTTCCGGATGGAAACCGAATTGGAGGAAACCGGAACAGTGCTGCAAGTGGGTGATGGCATTGCCCGCATTTACGGACTCAGCAATGCCTGGTCGGGTGAAATGATCCGTTGTAACGACGATGGCCTCACCGGAGTGGTGCTGAATCTTGAGGAGGATAACGCCGGTATTGTTTTGCTTGGTGATTCCAGGGGACTCAAAGAGGGTGACATCGTAAAAAGAACCGGTAAGATTGTCGCGGTGAATGTTGGGGAAGGCCTTATTGGTCGCGTCGTTGATACAATGGGAAATCCCATCGACGGAAAGGGAAAAATAGAAGGAACACTCTATGAAATGCCGTTGGAGAGAAAAGCGCCCGGAGTAATCTACAGACAACCTGTTAGTGAACCCCTGCAAACAGGCATCAAGGCGATTGATGCCATGATCCCCATCGGTCGCGGACAACGGGAATTGATCATCGGTGACCGCCAGACAGGTAAGACGGCAATAGCAATGGATACCATCATCAATCAGCGCGAATGCTTTGAAAAGGGTGAGCCGGTTTACTGTGTGTATGTTGCCATCGGACAAAAGGGGTCAACAGTTGCAAACGTCGTTAACCATCTGAAAAAACATGGTGCGATGGATTATACAGTTGTCGTTGGCGCCTCTGCAAGCGATCCTGCAGCCATGCAGTTTTTTGCCCCTTTCACCGGAGCTGCCATTGGTGAATTTTTCAGGGATACCGGAAGGCATGCCCTTGTCATTTACGATGACCTTTCAAAACAGGCTGTATCTTACCGCGAAGTGTCATTGCTCCTGCGCAGACCCCCCGGAAGGGAAGCCTATCCGGGAGATATTTTTTACCTCCACTCCCGACTGCTGGAACGTGCCGCAAAGATTATCGGATCTGACGAGATCGCAAACCTCATGAATGACATTCCGGAGAGCATCAAAGAGATGGTCAAGGGGGGTGGCTCCATGACAGCCCTGCCCATCGTGGAAACACAGGCCGGAGATGTGTCTGCTTACATCCCGACAAATGTGATCTCCATTACCGATGGTCAGATTTTTCTTGAGTCAAACCTGTTTAATGCCGGAATACGCCCCGCCATCAATGTTGGCGTGTCTGTTAGCCGCGTGGGGGGCAATGCCCAGATGAAAACCATGAAAAGGGTTGCAGGGACCTTGAAAATAGACCAGGCACAGTTTCGTGAACTGGAGGCGTTTGCCAAATTTGGTTCCGATCTGGATCCGGTAACAAAGGCAGTAATCGACAAGGGTGCCCGCAACGTGGAAATTCTTAAGCAAGGACAGTTCAAACCTGTGCCTGTCGAAGATCAGGTCCTGATATTATTCTGCGGAACCCGTGGGTTGCTTAGTGACATTCCCCTGAATCAGATCAAAGATTTTGAAATAGCTTTTCTTAAATATATGCATGATAATCATTCTGAACTGGTATCCGGAATAAAGCAGGATGTTTTTGATGATGCCGTGATTCAGAAAATTGAAAGTGCCGTGAGCAAGGTAAAAGCGAAACTGGAAGGAAAAGAGGAATCTGCGGAAAGTGAGTAACATACTTGTGTTTGTATGCCCAGCCTGAAAGAAATACGTACAAGGATCGCTTCAATTAAGTCTACGAGGCAGATCACCAGCGCCATGAAAATGGTTGCTGCATCCCGTTTGCGAAAGGTGCAGAACAACATCGTGCATTTGCGCGAATATGCCGAAACGCTCCGATATATCCTCGGGGATGTGATGCTACGCCTCCCCCCATCATATCAAAATGTTTTTCTGAAACAAAGGAGTAACAACCATGTTCTGATTGTTGCCATCGGTTCCGATAAAGGCTTGTGTGGAACCTATAACAGCTTGCTGATTAAGCGCACCCTCCAGGAAGTATATGCTCAACAGGATAAAGGAGCTAAAGTTGTCCTGCTGGTATTTGGTAAAAAACCGGCTAATTTTTTTGCCAAACGCGGATTTAACATGCTTTCGGATGTTGATCCCCACTTCGATAAGGTCTCTTATGTCTTTGCCGTGCAGTTTGCCGATCTGATTGCAGAAAAATATCTGAAAGAGAACTACGAACGGGTCCTTATTGTATACAACCGTTTTCGAAATGCAATTATTCATGAGCTAACCACTGAGCAGCTATTGCCCGTTTCAGAAGATGATTTGATGGAAGCAGCAGATGATGAGGAGCGCACAGATGATCCGGTAATTCTTGAGCCTCAGCCGGAAGAGGTGATCAACCATATGACCCGCCAGTATATCAATTACAATGTGTACCGAATCCTTCTTGATGCATCCGCGTCTGAACACGGTAGCCGCATGACTGCCATGCATAAAGCTACGGATAATGCGGATGAACTGCTCAAATCTTTAACCTTGTCATATAACAAAGCACGTCAGGCTTCTGTTACACGTGAACTTTTGGATATTGTAGGGGGCGCTGAAAGGTAATTCCCGATTCTGTTACTTGATCTCTTTTTTATTTTTTGTTTTGATGATGCCGGCAGCGATACTGACGGCAATTTCCTCCGGCAGCTCATCATTGATCGGGATCCCCATCGGTGCATCAACGGCACTAAGGTCTTCAGCAGTAAACCCTTTCAATTCCAGGTTGGAGAAAATCTTTTGGATCTTTTTTT
>SKTA01000163.1 GCA_007122745.1 Bacteroidales bacterium | reverse complement strand
TGCTGCCTGTTTCCCTGATTGCCTTGCTCACCGGTGAGGCTTTGATAAACTGCGGCCTGGCACCTATTACCGTTACGATCTTTTTCATAATAAACCAATTTATGCTTCAAAAGTAAATGATTTTTGCGTTCTATTTATTGCTTTATCCCACATCTTACATTTTTCTTCTGCCTTTGATGGATCTGCGGGTTAAAAGAAAAATGAAAAGTGAAAAATTAAAAATTGCTAATAATTTGTCATTCTTTGCGCCAGCGAAGAATCTCCTGGGTAGCTAACAGATCTTTCACTGCGTTACAAATCACAGTAAATTTTACAGTATGGTGTGAGGAAGAAAGTACAAATTCGCTACAGGGCGCATTTATACATCAAAATAATGCAGATAATTCATGAGAAAGATATCTTTTGCCTGTAGGGCAAAAGGTATTGTAGAACCGGAGCAACACACACATTATTGCCTGTAGGGCATAAACAACAACAGGATAAAATATTCATTTTTCTTAAACCGCTACGCGGTATTTTACAGGCTTCATCCCAACAAAAACCTCTGTGTGGAACTATCTGGCCCCGGCTGGAATGGGTTTGCAATCCAAACCTCTGAGACGCGCCGGGTGCTGATACGCGCCGGAGGGCGCGTCTCTAAGGTGGTCGTTGCTGGCTGTTGTTACCGCGCCGAGGGCGCGGTATTACAAGTTTATTTGCTTTTCTGATTTAAATTCTATCCTCATTCCGTATTCTAATGGTTACTGCGATCCCGATCCAACGGTTCTTAATGATCAAATTAACGCTGGTTTCATAATCGTGAATTAGGATTTGGTGTATAAACGCGCCACAGGGCGCGTTTATGTTTTACTACGAGACGCGGGTCTGTAAAGACGCGCCCCAAGCGCGTCTCAGCCGTGGCTTTTTATCTCGCAAACCAGTGAAAACAAACTGAAACCTAATTTGTGAATAAATCTCCCTAACAGATTCTTCGCTGACTACTAACCAATCAACAAATCAGCAAATCAACCCCTTTCTAATTTGTATATTTGTAAAAAAAACTGGCATGCGTATCTATCTGATCGGCTTTATGGGATGTGGGAAGAGCTCTTTTGGCAGACGTCTGGCAAAAAAGCTTGAATATCCATTTGTTGATCTGGACGAAGAAATCGAACAAAGAGCCGGCAAAAGCATCGATGAAATTTTCAAAATGGAAGGAGAGGCGACTTTCAGAAAAATGGAACAGGAAGTGCTTCTCGACACCATCATCCACAAAAAAGCCGTTATTGCCACCGGTGGTGGTACACCTTGCTTCGAAGACAATATGGATTTCATGAATGCGGAAGGCGTAACGGTTTACCTGCGCATGAGCACTTTGAGCATCACTCACCGCTTAGAAAATGCGAAAAAGGTTCGACCTCTTGTCCATGGACGAAAAGGAGAAGAGTTGCATGAGTTTATTAATAAAACGCTTGCCCACCGGGAAGCGTTTTATTTGCAAAGCCATTGCCTCATCAAAGGGGAAACGGTGAAACCGGATCAGGTAATTGCGCTAGTTTTTGGGTGAAACATTGTATTTGAAATACCAAACAGGCTGCACTAAAGACCCTAGCGGGGTCAAACATTTTTGGCTATGCGACAATTTTCTCTAATACATAAAGCTAAATGCTAAACGAATCATCTAATCAACTAATTAAGAATCGGATCTGAGGGGAAGTTGGCCCAGATCGCGTAATCGTTTCCCATCTCCTTCAGCATATTGCTCCAGAGCTTTTCGGGGTGACGTGCCATTACTGTTTCAAGTTGACATTGTGTCACCACCCAGGATTTCTCCTCCATCTCGCGCTCCAGCTGCATGGGTTCCCATCCCGAATAACCAATAAAGAAGCGCACCTCCTCATGAGAAATGAGATTCAGACTAATGAGTTCCATCAGCTTTTTAATTTCACCACCCCAGTAAAGTCCGGGAATGATTTCAATGCTGCCGGGTACCTTATCACCCAGGGTATGGACATAAAACAAACGCTCCGGATGCACCGGACCTCCCAAAAACAACGGGAAGTCATTATTCGGAAACTCTTTAACAACCTGGTTTAACTTTAGGTGTATGGGCTTGTTGAGGATCAGTCCAATGGTGCCTTCAGTGGGCGTGTGCTCCACGAGGAGGACCACGCTACGCCCGAAATAAAAATCGCGCAATGCAGGTTCACTGATCAGCAACTTGCCGCTTGAAGGTATTTTGTTTTTCTCAACCATGTGTATAATATAAATTAATCATGCCGTAACATAAAATCACGGCAGTATTTTCTTATTTTTGATCTACCGTTCATATGCAGAACAACAAAAACTTTGCCATTGTTCAAATCATGAAATCAGACAAACATAAAAGATATCTTGAATTAAGGGAAAAATTCCCTGAATTTGAATATAAAGGGTTTTTTAAATATGAGGAAGACTGCAGTTACGTGTTTGAATTTCATTATAAAGCTGGTGATGAAATTGAGTTTTTTCCAACCTGGAAAGTTACCCTGAACGATCATTTTCAGAGTTTTACCCATTTGCCAGATATTACGAACATATTGTTAAACCTTGGAATGGTTGAAATGATCAGCTATTGGAAGGCCTTTTGCTCACCGGTGATCAAAACATCAGCGATTAAGCTGACCCCTGAACAGAAATCCTGGTGGAAAAAATTGTTTCGCCACGGACTGGCAGAGTTTTTTCACGTGAATGGCATCCCCCAACCGGGAACTGATTTGTTTCGTTTTAAAAGTACCCGGAAAGCTTCATACTTTACCGATCCTTTCCGGACTTTTTGGGATGATGATCGCGATGACAGAGTTCTTCTGCCTGTAGGTGGCGGCAAAGACTCGGTTATAAGTCTTGAAATGGTAAAAGCGATGGGCAAAAAGCCGGTGCCATTTGTGGTGAATCCCCGAAAGGCAACCGATCAGGTGATAAAAGCAGCCGGTTTCGAATGGCATCAGTGCGTCACCATTGAACGGCAAATTGACCCGCTTTTGCTTGAGCTTAATAAAAAAGGATATTTGAACGGACATACCCCTTTTTCAGCTTTATTGGCATTCGCCGCGTTGTTTGTCGCCCAAATGGCAAAAATCGGTACAATTGCCCTGTCAAATGAGTCCAGCGCCAATGAAGCCACAGTCCCCGGAACGAAAATTAACCACCAGTACAGCAAATCTTATGAGTTTGAAAAAGACATTCGCACCTATATTAATAATTACATAGATAAAAATGTCAACTACTTCAGCCTGTTGCGTCCACTGAATGAATTGCAGATAGCTGAGCGTTTTTCCAGGCATAAAAAACATCACCGTGTGTTTAAGAGTTGCAATGTGGGAAGCAAGGAGGATATCTGGTGCTGTAATTGTTCCAAATGCCTGTTTACATACATTATATTGGCTCCATTTCTTGAGGCTGAAAAGCTTATTAAAATATTTGGAGAAAATCTTTTTGAGAATGAGGACCTGGGTAAAACGCTGGATGCGCTCACAGGGGGCTCAGCGGAAAAGCCGTTTGAATGTGTCGGTACATTGAAAGAGGTGAATGTGGCCCTTTGTGCCCTGATCGACAAACATGAATCGGCCGGTGTTACTCTTCCCCTTTTGCTTGCGAGATACAAGAATAGCGAACAATATCATCATTATAAAGAGATCAACATTAAAGATGTTCTTAATGAGTTTAATAAGGAACATTTTGTTAAGGATGAATATCTTGATGTTTTAATGAAACGTAAGGTTTAAGCCATGGTCAGACAGCTTCTGAACAAACATTTTGACAGGAAAAAGACGGCCATCCTTGGGTTTGGACTGGAGGGGAGGTCTACTTACAGCCTTTTGCGCAATTACTTTCCGGAGCTGGAACTCATCATCTGTGATCAAAACACCGAAATCATTAAAAAAAATAATGATTTGTCTTCCGATAAACACCTTAAATTGTCACTGGGCCCTGATTATTTGAAAGGATTGGCTGATGCGGAGGTGATCATGAAAGCACCTGGAATTCCTTTTCGCGAGTTGGAAGGGGTTGATCGGTCGAAAATAAAAACGCAGACTTCCATTTTCCTGGAACTATTCAGGGATCA
>SKTA01000089.1 GCA_007122745.1 Bacteroidales bacterium | reverse complement strand
GTTATTACTTAAGTACAATTGACTGTAAGCCCTTTTTGTGCCTTCGCGGCTTTCTTTGATCGCATAGGTGCGTTTTTGTATCGTGCTGATGGTGGGCGCATAAGTCGACGGACGGCCGATGCCCAATTCTTCCATCTTTTTTACAAGGCTGGCTTCGGTGTACCTGGGCAAAGATTTTGTATACCTTTCGGTAGCTGTCATTTCATCCAGCGGCAACTGTTGTTCCTTTTTCAAAGGGGGCAACAAGCCGGCTGTGTTTTCCTCCTCATCATCATCGGTTGATTCGAGATATACTTTTAAGAAACCCTCAAACTTGATCACCTCTCCTGTAGCGATGAATTTTTCTTTGTTTGTTGTAGAAACACCAATGGTGATGTTGGTTTTTTCCAATAAGGCATCACTCATCTGTGAAGCAACGGTTCGCTTCCAGATCAGCTCATACAGTTTCTGTTCGGCAGCATCTTTGCCTGCATTATGAACATTAATATAAGTTGGGCGGATGGCCTCATGCGCCTCCTGTGCCCCTTTCGACTTTGTGGAATATTTTCTGAGCTTCACATAATCGGCACCAAAGCTTTTTTCGATCTCCTCTTTTGCCATTGCTATGGCCGCTCCCGAAAGATTGTGAGAGTCGGTACGCATGTATGTGATCTTACCCGATTCATACAACTTTTGTGCGACAACCATGGTTCTGGTAACGGAGAAACCAAGCTTGCGACTCGCCTCCTGTTGCATTGTGGAAGTTGTGAATGGCGGGGCCGGTGACTTTTTCCCCGGCTTAGTTTCAATGTCTTCTATCTTGAATGTGGCACCCTTGCAAGTTTCGAGAAATGCCCTTGCCTCTTCCCGGGTCTTAAAACGCTTCGGCAGCTCTGCCTTTAGCGGGGTTGTACTGCCATTGTGTTGTGCCAAAAATATCGCTGAAACACGGTAGCTGCTGGTGGCCCTGAAGCCTTGAATCTCTTTTTCTCTTTCCACGATAAGCCGAACGGCGACCGATTGCACCCGACCGGCTGATAATGCCGGCTTTACTTTTTTCCATAGTAACGGAGACAACTCAAAACCAACCAAACGATCCAAAACCCTTCTGGCCTGTTGCGCATAAACCAGGTTTTGATCAATGCTTCTGGGATGCTTGATCGCGTTCAAAATGGCATTTTTTGTGATCTCATGGAAAACAATGCGTTTATAGTGATCCGGATCTAGTTTGAGACTTTCCGCCAGATGCCAGGAAATGGCTTCCCCTTCCCGGTCTTCATCCGTGGCAAGCCATACTGTTTCAGCATTTTTAGCCAGTTTTCTTAAATCGGCAACAACTGGCTTTTTATCAGCAGGAATTTCATATTCAGGGTCGAACCCTTTATCAATGTCTACACCAATCGTGTTCTTGGGAAGGTCGCGAACATGTCCGAAACTGGACTTAACGGTAAACTCCTTTCCAAGAAAACCTTCTATTGTTTTTGCCTTTGCCGGTGACTCAACAATTACCAGATTTTTTGCCATAGCTTTTTGTTTTGGAGGGCAAAAGTAATAAAATAATCATAGATGAAGCTTTTTAAAGCCATCAATATGTTATTTGGCTTTATTTAACATGCTAATGGTTAGGTGTTAACAGCGCAACCAGCTTTCCAACCACATAAAATGTGTATTTTTGCCCGGGAATTTACCCTCCAATCATGACTCAAATGGATAAAAAAATATTTCTGGAGACCTATGGGTGTCAAATGAATTTTTCAGACAGTGAAATTGTCGCCTCCGTTATGACCTATCAGGGGTTTGATGTGACACAGGAGCTTAGTCAGGCTGATGTAATATTTTTGAACACCTGCTCCATAAGGGACCACGCCGAACAAAGGGTTCTGAATCGGTTAAGAGAGTTGCAGCACTTAAGAAAAAAGAGACCAGGGCTCATTATTGGGGTATTGGGATGTATGGCAGAACGCCTGAAGTCGGAACTTCTTGAAGGAGAAGATAAGGGGATTCGTGTTGACATGGTTGCCGGTCCGGATGCATACAGGGATCTGCCTCAGCTGCTCGTGGATGCTGAAAGCGGACAAAAAGCGATAAATGTGTTGCTCTCTGCAGATGAGACCTATGCTGACATCAGTCCGGTACGATATGCCGCAGGAGGTGTTTCTGCTTTTATTTCAATAATGCGTGGATGTGAGAATTTTTGTGCCTATTGTGTGGTTCCGTTTACCCGGGGTAAGGAACGAAGCCGCGATCCTGAATCCATATTGTCCGAAACCCGCATCCTGATCCGGGAAGGGTATCGTGAAGTTACGCTGCTTGGGCAAAACGTTAATTCATACGAATGGAAAAGCAAGGGAACTGGCCTCATAATTGGCTTTGGTGAGTTGCTTGGCAGGGTTGCATCCCTTGATCCCCGCATGCGGATCCGTTTTGCCACCTCTCATCCAAAGGATCTCTCCGATGAACTTTTGCACTGCATGGCCGCACATCCTAATATTTGCAATGCCATCCACCTGCCGGTGCAGTCAGGAAGTACTGCCGTTCTTTCCCGGATGAACAGGAAATATTCACGCGAAGATTACCTGAACCGGATCGATGCAATCCGGGAAATTTTGCCGGGATGTGCCCTTTCAACAGACCTGATCGCCGGGTTTTGCGGTGAAACGGAAGAGGAACACAAGGAAACGCTCTCCCTGATGGAGGCGGTGGGCTACGATTTTGCCTTTATGTTCAAATATTCTGAACGGCCTGGCACCCTTGCTGCAAAAAAATATAAGGATGATGTGCCGGAAAAAGTGAAGACCCGGCGTCTTACGGAGATCATTGACAAACAACAGGAACTTTCCCTGGCAAGCAACCAAAGAGATGTGGGCACTGTGCAGGAAGTGCTTGTGGAGGGCCGTTCCAGGCGTTCAGAAACCAAGGTGATGGGGCGGGCAGAGAATAACAAGGTGGTTGTTTTTCCGGATGAGGGCTTTTCTCCGGGTGATTACGTTATGGTTGAAATTACCGGGTGTACCTCGGCCACATTAAAGGGTTAAGGCTGAGATTAAGATTAAGACAATTAAAAATCGTCTCAAAGGGTTTCCGTTTGTTGTTTGCCTGCGTTCAGAATACCTTCTGCGGCAAAAAGGTCTGTCATGGTTGTGATCTTGAGGTTCTCTTTTTCTCCCTCTATCAGATACAACCGCTCGCCCATCTCTTCCAGCACACTGGCATCATCAGTAAACCTTTCCTTATAACCGGTGTTGTAGGCTCTTTTTAATAATGATGCATGAAAACACTGGGGGGTTTGCACCAGCCTGACCTGTTGTCTGGGCAAAGGGCTGCTAAGTGCGTGATCCACCATTCTTAAAGAATCCGGGCTTTCAATAACAGGTATCGCGCTGCCAAACTTTTGGGCAAAGTCATACAGTCGCCCGATGAGTTTTTCCGAAATAAGTGGTCTGACAGCATCATGAATGGCAACAAGGCTGTCGTTTGGAATGTGTTTTAATCCGTTTTTCACCGAATGGAACCGGGTCGGTCCTCCATCAACAAGCTGATGATCAATCTGACAATCATGCTCAAGGCAGATGCTTTTCCATTGATTGTGAAGCTCCCGGGAGAGAACAACAGTGATATGTAAGGTGGGATCGTACTGAAAGAAAGCGTCAAGCGAATGCAGCAAAACCGGTTTCCCATCCAGTTCAACAAACTGTTTGGGCAGGGGAGACTTCATGCGCGTTCCCTTGCCTCCCGCAGCAATCAGTGCATGTTTTTGCATACCTGTTGTACTTTTGGTTACATCCGGTTATTTCAGGATGAGCATTGCATCGCCATAAGTGAAGAAATGGTATTTTTCCCTGATCGCTTCCTTGTATGCTTTCATCAGGAAGTCGAAGCCGGCAAATGCCGAAACCATCATCATCAGTGTTGACTGAGGCAGGTGAAAATTGGAAACCATTGAATTGGCCACACTAAAATCGTAGGGTGGATAAATAAATTTATTTGTCCAACCTTCGAACGGTTTCAGAAATCCTGAGATGGAGACGGATGACTCAATCGCCCGCATTGTGGTGGTGCCGATGGCACATACTCTTTTTTCCTTTTCTTTTGTTTTGTTTACGATCTCTGCGGTTGCGTTCTCAATAATGAACTCTTCGCTGTCCATTTTGTGTTTGCTCAGGTCTTCGACATCCACATTCCGGAAGTTGCCCAGCCCGGCATGCAGGGTAATCTCTGTGAAATCTACTCCTTTGATTTCCAGTCGCTTGATCAGCTCCCTGCTAAAGTGCATTCCTGCGGTGGGTGCAGCAACCGCCCCCTCACGTTTGGCAAAAATCGTTTGATAGCGCTCCTTGTCTTCTCGGTCAACGGGGCGTCCGATCAGCTTGGGCAAAGGTGTTTCTCCCAGCGATTCAATTGTTTTTTTGAATTCATCATAGGTGCCGTCAAACAGGAAACGCAGCGTGCGTCCCCTTGAAGTAGTATTGTCGATCACTTCGGCAACCAGGTTGTCGTCTTCACCAAAATACAGCTTGTTCCCTATCCGGATCTTTCTCGCAGGATCAACCAGAACGTCCCATAAACGCGACTCCCTGTTAAGTTCCCTGAGCAGGAAAACCTCAATGTTTGCCCCTGTTTTCTCTTTGGTGCCGTAGAGCCTGGCAGGAAAAACTTTTGTATTGTTCACAATCATGACATCTCCATCATCAAAATAATCAATGATGTTTTTAAAAGTCTTATGCTCAATCTTGCCTGTTTTAGTATGCAAGACCATCAGGCGTGATTCGTCACGGTTTGAAGCGGGCTTTTCAGCGATCAACTCTACGGGGAGGTTGAATTTAAATTGGGACAGTTTCATATGAAATAATTGTCGGTAAAAGTTTAATCAATGCCTTTTTGGGAAAGACTTGCAAAGATAATACATCAAAAGCCCCTTGTCAATAGTTTTGGCAATAAAATACTTAAAAATGTGAAATTAAAAATGAGATGGGACCTGAGAACCGGGTTCTGAGAGCTGGGAGGAAACTCCTTGTCATCCTGAACCCATTCACTTCGTTCAGGGCAGGCTCCGTGAAGGATCTCTTCGCTAACTAACAGATTCTTCGCTGGCGCTCAGAATTACAAGGTAAAGTCAAAAAAAAACAAAAACAACGAACAAAAAACCCTTACCGACGTAAGCGGTTTTCAGGCTGGCTCTTCGAATGCATTGATCGCCTCCGTCATGGTCTGTATGCTCCAGGCGTTAGCTACATCATGTTCGCCAATATGTGTGCGACGGAGTTCGCCGAGATACGCACCGCTGTTAAGTGCTTCTCCAAAATCCCGGGCAAGGGACCTGATGTAGGTTCCTTTGCTGCATACAACCCTGAAGCCAATGTCTGGCAGGTTAAAATTTGTTATTTCAAATTTTTTTACAATGATGTTGTTGGCAGCCAAAACAGCATCTTTTCCCTGCCGTGCGAAGGTATAGGCCCGTTCACCGGCAATCTTTTTGGCCGAATAAATGGGCGGGATTTGTTGTTGCTCACCGGTAAACAGTTTGGCTGTTTTCTCTGCTAACTCGTTTGAGATGTGTGCTGTCGGATATTCCTTGTCGGGCACTGTTTCCAGATCATAGGAGGGTGTACTTTTCCCCACATGAAAAGTGCCGGTGTAAGTTTTGTCCAGCACCTGGTATTGTTCAATCTGTTTTGTGGCTTTTCCTGTGCATACGATCAATAATCCTGTTGCCAACGGGTCAAGTGTGCCGGCATGTCCCACCTTAATTTTTTTCATACCAAGCCGGTATTGCAGCAACGCTTTTAACTTGTTTACCACATCGAAGGATGTCCAGCGATAAGGCTTGTCGATGAAAAGGATTTTCCCTTCACGAATTGATTCCCTGAGAGCTTCTTTTGTCTGCATTTTCTATATTAGGCTACCTGCGATGATTGCTGTCAGTCCGATAATCACGCAATAAATTGAGAAGTAGGAGATGTTCCCTTTCCGAACGATCTGCAGCATCCACCTGCAGGCGATCACTCCAGCAATGAATGCGCTAACGGCGCCAATGATCATGGCGGTTGCATCCATTGTTGCACCGCCGGCCGAATCCGACATGCGCAGGATTTTCAGGAAGTTGGCACCAAAAATCGGGATCAGAACCATCAGAAAGGAAAACCGGATGGCCTTGCCCCGCTCAATGCCAAAGAAAAGGGCCGTGCTAATGGTAGCACCACTGCGGCTGATGCCCGGCAAAATGGCCAGCGTTTGTGCCACCCCGATGATCAGGGCAATTTTAAGGGTCACCTCTTTGTTGTTTTTGGGTGTGAATCGGGTGAGGAAAAGCAGGGTAGCCGTTACCAGCAGCATAAACCCGACAAAAACAACCCGTCCTTCAAAAATGTTTTCGATCTGTTCTTCAAAAAGAAGACCGACGATTCCGGTTGGGACTGCCGACGCCACCAGCAGGAGTGCAAATTTCATTTCGGCATTCCACTTGAAACGGAAAAAGTTGATAATCAGGGAATATATGTCACGCCAGAAAACCACCACCACGCTCAGAAATGTGGCACCGTGCACAATGATGTTAAACGTGAAAAAATCGTGTGGGTCTTCAAGACCAAAAAGTGCGCCACCAAGCTCAAGATGTCCGCTGCTGCTAACGGGTAAAAATTCTGTCAGGCCTTGCAAAAGGCCGAGGATAAAAGCTTCTAGCCAACTCATTCAATTATTTCTTTTTGTGTTTTTTGGGGTGATGTTTTTGTGGCGGCTGGGGTGGTTTCGTTTTCATGTCCTCCGGCTTGTTTGTGGATTTTTTCATGATGGCGTATATCTGGATGACATAGCCACCAAGCACCAGGATGGGTGCCAGGGTAATCCTGCGAAAGCTGAAAATGGCATCATCAAATACATAAGGATCTTCACTTTTTCCACCGATCATAAGGAGGAACCCGATGGCTGTTACTGCCAGTCCGATGATCAGCCACGTGTATTTGTGTTTGTCAAATAACAATACACTTCCCTGTTGTTTCATGTGTTTATATTTTCGTTACTGTTTGATATTCTATGCTTTGTAAGTTTGCCCAAGATCAGGAATTGATGTTAGAGGTTAGATGTTGGATGTTAGATTATCTTTTTTTCTAACCTCAAACATCCAACTTCGAACCTCTGGTTTTCATAATCATCCTCCTGTGTGTCAAAAATCCTGTTCCCGAATGGTCGGGATTTCCAACATGGGCGTTTCATGTCAATAAAAATATAAGTGGTCTGTTTTAATTTTCAGGTATTTTCTGACTGCAAAATAGGTGGATATCCAACTGATGATGATGCCCAGCAACAGGACTCCGGCAAAAAGGATGCTTAACATCCGGAAATCATAAAACATGGCAATTTCGGGAATTTGTCGCTGTCCGGCATATAATGTGACCATTAACAATGCGATGGTTATCATGGCTCCTATGACCCCCTGCATTACACCTCTTATAATGAAAGGCCTTCGGATAAAAGCCTGGGTTGCACCGACCAGCTGCATGCTTTTGATCAGAAAACGTTTGGAAAAAACACTGAGACGGATGGTGTTGTTGATCAGTGCAAAGGCGATCATCAGCAACAGCAGGCTGAAGGCAAGCAACCCGATCCCGATCCGTTTCACATTTTCGTTTACAAGATGCACCAGCGACTTCTGGTAGTCGACATCGGTAACGATAGTGTGGCGGCCCACCGTCTCTTCAAAGATGAGTAGACTGTCTGGATTTGTATATGCAGCCTTCAGGCTTACCTGGAACAATGCTGACAGGGGGTTGTATCCCAGAAATTCGACAAAATCTTCTCCCAGTTCGTGCATCAACTCTTCGGCTGCTTCATCGCGGGAGATATAGCGGGTTTCATTAACGGAAGGCAATGCTTCAAGATTTGACCGAAAGCGGTTGATTGCATTATCCGTGGCGTTGTCATCCAGGAATACAGATATGATTATGCTCTCGCGAACCCGGTCAGAAAGTTGTTGTGCCTGAAGTATTATCAGGCCAAGCAGTCCCAAGACAAACAAAACCAGGGTAATGCTCATTACGGTTGAGATATAGGAGGACCTCAGTCGTCTGCCAATGATCTTGTCTTCCTGTCGGGCCATAAATGTTTTTTTTCTTCGCAACGAAATTACGAAAATAACAGATACAAACCATCATCGTGCACCACCTCCTCCGGATGCGGCACCTCCACCGCCCCCCATCGTGCCTCCGCCACCGGCACCGGTGTAAGAGCTGACAGCTCCGCCTGTGGTGGTGATCACCTCATGGATCGTTTTCCCAAAGTTCGACAGATTTGTATGGTAGAGATACAACCAGGGAAAATAACCGGCATGATACTCTGAATCCAGTGCCCGGGTTAGTCTTTTAAAAAACCGGGATCCCAGGCCGAGGCTGATTCCGTAAATCAGGTATTCATTCACAGCCGATGCATCCAGATCTTTGATTTTTGAGTCAAAATGATATGCTTTCAGGTGTTTTTTCAAAATAAGCCACCTTCTGTAGGCTTTTTCCCCTTTTTCGCTTCGGTGAAAAATGAAAAAGGAAGCAATCAGGCAAACAAACGAAATAAACAGCGGAATTAACATCCACGGTCCAAGCAAAACGACCAAACCAACGGCTATCAGCATAATCAATATATTGACAACCATGCTTATGTTTCGCCCCTTTTCGCTTTTCTTATCAAACCACTCCATCTTTTTCCCCTCTCTTGCAACCGATTTTTTCCATTTCAGGAAGAATTGATGCATTTTAGTCTGACTGTTTTTTAGCTTTTTGAGGTTTACCTGATCTGTAGAACCCTTCTTTTGGTCAAACAGGAAAGAGAGCAGCTTATTCTCATATTCAAAGAGGTTTTCCTTGTTTTGCTGCCAAAAGGCCCTGTCCAGAATGATCCACAGTGTTTTTTTCTCTTTTGAAACTCCCAGCACCTTTTTGGTTTCCTGTTTTTCCTCTATTTTTAAAAAACCATTGTATGCCAGATGAAACAGTGTTGAAACCAATGCATTTGCCGTGATGGTTGTTCCGTTGACCAGGTAATTCACCAGGGCCGGTTTGACCTTTTCCGGCAGTCTTTTTGTTTCGCCAACAACATCTGAAACGGTGGGTCGGTTTCTGTATTTTCGAAAAAACCAAACTGTTATGGCAATAATGATCAAGGCAGTTGGAATAGCCAGCGGTCTGCCCAGCGCATGGCGTTTCTCGCGCCTGATCCGCTTTGCCTCCCGTTCCTCACGCAATCGGTTTGCTTCCGCTACCAGCAGGGCTGCTTCCTCCATTATTTCATCACGAATATCGCCGCTTACAGCAGGCATGTTATGAAAGACGTCGGCCGGATACAGGCTTCGGATCTCAAGAAACCTGCGTCTGGCCAAACGATCCAGCACGATTTCCACAACGCCACCCTCGTGGAGCTCTGATACCGCATCCAGCGAGCCATGTACCCAATGCTTTGGTTCACCATCCGGCAGGGAAACCGGGGGGTAAATACGTGCAGTGATGTTATAAATCGGTTTTGTCCATTCATCAGAGATGATCTGGTAGTAAAGCAGTGCGGCATCTTCGTGCCGGGTAATGGCACCGTTTGCAACGTACCGGATACTGAAGGTCCTTGTGACGTCGCGGGCACTGAAGAACAACAGAAGCTCCTGAACCTTGTTTTTGCTGACGATCCGGAAAGTGCCCGGTTGCTTGCTGTCGCTAAGTGTATATTCCCGGTCACCTTCAAAAACCCGGAAATTGTCAAAACTTGCCGCTCCATCCAGGGGAAACGTTCGGTATACCTCTGAATAGCGCCCCTCAAAGGTAAATTCCCTGTCTTCCCTGACATGCATCGATCCATCTTCCTGAAGACGGATCTCCACATCAAGCCGGCTCATGCGGTAATCTCTTGCCTGCAATGAAAAGGTTGCAGTAAATAAAAGGGATGCGGCTATCAGGGATGCCAACTTGTAGCAAAATCTTGTTTTCATGTTTTATAATGGCTTAAAGGTTGAGAGGTTGAGAGGTTTAGAAGTTTAGGAGTTTAGGAGTTTAGAAGTTTAGAGATAATGCCGGCTGCAAAGATAGTGATCTTTGCAATATGTTTAGGGGTGGTTCCTGTTTGTGCTGTTTTTCAAGGAAGTATATTCAGTCGGAATGTTTTTCCCGGCAATGGTTTGACCACTTCTTTAAACTCTAGACTGAGCAGAATGGAGGTTGCTTTGCTGAGGTTGAAGCCTGTTCCGGAAACAATCTGATCTATACCCGGTTCGCCATGTTGTTTCAAATATTCGGTCATCTGTTTTTCCTCTTCGGTCAGGGTGATGAACAAGGATTGCTGCAACCCTTTTTTTCTGTTTTTGCCCGGTTCCCAGTTCATGATGTATTGCAGGTCAGCGGCTGATTCAAGCAAGTGAGCCTTGTGGATCTTGATGAGTTTGTTACACCCCTGGCTGAAGGTGTCTTGTATTCTTCCGGGTATAGCGAAAACATCGCGGTTATAGTTGTTGGCGATGTTTGCAGTTATAAGGGCGCCACCGCTTTCGGCCGCTTCAACCACAATGATACCGTCGCAGAGTCCGGCGATGATCCGGTTGCGCTTCGGGAAGTTCTCCCTGTCCGGCTTGTTGCCGGTTAAAAAATCGGTCACCAGTGCGCCCTGTTCAATAATGGACTGCGCAAGCTTATGATGTAAAAATGGATAGATCCTGTCGAGTCCGTGGGCGAGTACGGCAATGGTTTGCAGCTTGTTCTTAAGTGCAGCCTTGTGTGCGCAGGCATCCACGCCGTAGGCAAGGCCGCTGACGACAACCGGAGAAAAGGCTGATAGTTCTGCGATGAGCGACTCACAATGGGTGCGTCCGTAATCTGTCATGTTTCGTGTACCAACAACCGCAAGCATTTTGGGTTCGTTCAGACAAGCTTTGCCTTTCACGAATAGCAGCAATGGGCCGTCTTCACATTGCTTTAACCGAAACGGATAGTCCTTGTCAAGATAAAACAGGGTTTTGATCTTGTGCTTTTCGATATATCTGATCTCTTGTTCTGCCCGATCAAAAGCAGCACCCTTTTTGATGGCTTTTGCCAGGTTTTCACCAATGCCAGGAATTTTCAACAGGGCCTCTTTTTTTTCCCTGAAGACCTGTTCAACACCTCCGCAATAAGAGATCAACCGTTTGGCGGTAACACCTCCTATACCGGCAATATTGTTTATGGTAATTTGATATAAAAGTTCTTTTTTCACAAATCAGGATAAAAAAAGAACAAATATATCTTAAAAAACCAGAAAAATGAACTTTAGCGGATTTTGATTTAGTAAAAGGTTAAATAAAGTTGCTGGTGTGTCATTCCTTAATAGCACCTCATGATAAAAAAATACAACCCAAGGGCGAATAACTTGCAAAACAAGTGACATAAGCGGTTAATAGGTTTTTGTCATGCCGGATGGGACTGCAATGATGAAGTCTGCCAGGCCATGGTTGGCTTCGTCCAGTTTTTCAACGCTATCCTGTTCCACTGTGCTGATGGTCATAATGAACAGGGGCTGTTCTGAATATTGATTTAAATACCACTGGATCCCTTCGTCGTTGTTGGAGTGGTAAGCCCCGTTAAAGTGCATAAAAATGCCCGATTCGGGCAGGTATTTTAGAATAAAATATGCCATGGTGGCATCCTTGATGGCTTGTGCCTTTGGAAAGTTTTCACTGCCGTGTGCAGGAAGCCCCGCCATTTCCATCATTGCCTTATAGCCCGGCAGCTCAGGGTCGTAAGGGGGAGGCAATTGGGCAATGTATTGTTTTGCTTGATCAGATAGTGATTCCAGAGCTTCAAAACCCCCTCTGTGCACCATCGCGGCATACCTTCTGGGGATGTTGGTCGCAATAAAGTAAAGGTTGTTTTCACGTGCCAATTCAAGCAGCGGCCGGTAATCGGTGTCATAATTGTTCCAGAGTTTGGCCTCTGCCTTAAAATGGCGTTCAAGAATCTTTCCGGCAAAATATTCATCAATGAGGATCTGGTCATCTGCTTCAAACATTTCAGCGCCGAGAACAAGCAAACTGTCGTAATAGACATGCAAATCTTTGCTCAGTTCGAATTGAAGCCAGTGTGCAATGGGGTTGTTATGAAGCTCACCAAAAAGCACAATGTGGTTTTCGGGCGCTTTATTTAACATATCCTGATAGGATGATGGTGTTCCGTCGCGAAGAAAAATCTGGTAAGCTGGTTTATCCTGTCCTTTAGCAGAAAACAAAAATAGCAAAACACCTACCAGGGTCAAAGTCTGTTTGTTGAAAGGCATAGGCTGTATCGTTTTGGGGTTTTATCTATAAAAAACAGCCTGACAGACAAGATTGTTCAGAGGGGGATTCGGTTATTTTACACGTTTGAGGCCATTGCCAGAGAAAGAAAGCGGTAGCAGGTCGTCAATCCTTTCAATCACAATCACCTTTCCGTTATCGGATGCCATAAGGATTTTCAAGGGTTCCTCCTGAAGGTTTTCATACTCCAGCAGCACCTGGCGGCATGCACCGCAGGGGGAGACCGGCTCTTTCACTTCCAATCTGTTGGATCGTGCACAAATGGCAATTTTCTTCATGCTGATCCCCGGATGGCTTGCAGATGCTGCAAACGCGGCTACCCTTTCGGCACAAAGTCCGCTGGGATAAGCTCCGTTCTCCTGGTTTGAACCTTTGACTATTTCCCCATTTTCCATCAGTATGGCTGCACCGACATAAAAAGCAGAATAGGGGGCATAGGCATTATCTGTCATCTCCCTGGCATGTTTAACGAGGTCTTGCTCATCTTGTGGCAGCTGATCCAGTCGACCTGCCTCATAATATCTGATGGACACGTGTTTTTCGATCATGTATTGCTTGTTTTTGTGAATAAATACATCAAAAAGTATACAAAAGCAATGTAATTATCAAAAAATATAGCATTATCTTTCCTATATATACGCAAATTGTTTAAAAATGTTGGGTTTTGGCAACATTTATGATAAAATAACAATAAAGAGTCCTGATATTTTGTTATATTTGTAATATATGGACAAAAGGCATTAAATTTTTTGTTTAAATGTCTTTTTAATCGATTGTTTAACCTTTAAAAGATAATATTATGAGCAGTTCAAGTGGAAAAGTATTGTTTGGATTTGTATTCGGCGCAGCAGTCGGTGTTGCTGCCGGATTGTTATTCGCGCCTACCTCAGGTGAAGACACCCGTAAGAAGATCAAGGAAAAGGGCAAAGAGTATACGGATGAGCTTTCAAAGCAGATGAACAGCAAACTTGATGACTTGAAAGAGTATGTTGGTGGCGTGGCCGAAGAAACCAAGACAAGAGTGAGGAAGGCAGCAAAGGAAGTTGAAGAAAAGTAATCATTTAAACTTCCATTTTATGGATGGCAAAGAGTTGTTGGAGCAAATTGCCGGATTAAAGGACAATGTCCGCAAGTATCTGGAGACAAAAATATCTTATTACGGGATATTGGCTTTTGAAAAGGCAGTAAAGCTCCTGAGTATTTTACTGGCCAATGCCGTTATTCTGTCCACCTGCCTTCTGGCTTTGCTGTTTCTTTCGGGAGCAGCTGCTTTGTTGGTAGGACAGCTATTGGATTCCCTTTTGTATGGTATACTGATTGTCAGTGGTTTCTATTTTTTGCTGACAGGGATCTTCCTGATATGGAATAAGTCCATTTTTGGAAGGCTGGCAATCCGGATCATGCTTAAGATTTTTCTGGACGAAGATGCTGATGAAAAAGAGAGGAGGGACCAGTCATGATACTATCGGAACGCTTAAAGAAAATCAAAACACCACACGACATCAGGATGGAAAAGGTGCGTTTGCGTTACGAGTCGATGCGTGCGGAGGATGCTATGAATGATAGCCTGGGCGCCCTGGGCAGAATGTTTACGGTATTCTCTTTTATTAAGAAAACAGGGCACCGCCTGCGCTTTATTTATAGCATGGTTTCTGGTATTACAAGATTGGCGGGTCGTTTTTTGTATAAAAAAGTCAAAAAAATAGAGGATCCATGCTATACCTCCATGGAGGATGATTGAAGAAATTACTTAATCGTTTTTTTACAGCCGGCAGCTTTTTTTGAAGCTGCCGGTTTTTTGTTGGCTGGAAGATTGCAAATTAGCAAATGTGCAGATTAGCAGATGTGCAGATTAGCAGATGTGCAGATTAGGAGATTAGCAGATGTGAAGATGTGCAAATGTGAAGATGATTTTCGATGATCGATGAAAAAATGTTTTTATCCGTGTTAT
>SKTA01000017.1 GCA_007122745.1 Bacteroidales bacterium | reverse complement strand
CGGTAGCCATGTAAACGGTTCCGAAGGCAAAACCTCCCATGATCAGATGGTAATAGGGTGGTATGGCCATAAAATCGTTGATGGCAAACAGGTTGAACACACCGGCCATGAAAAGGCCTCCTGCAACAACAGAAAGCATGATCCGCAGGCTGCCGACACCGGTTGCAACGAGAATCACAGCTCCAATAAGGACTGCAACCGTTGAAGTTTCACCAATTGAGCCAGGGATGGTACCAATGAACATTTCAAAGGCAGAGGGCAGATATTGGATCTCACCGGCAGCCAAAACGGCAAGTGCGGTGGCTCCCGAGAAACCGTCAACCAACTGTTGACCCTCCTGAAGTGCCGTATCAACCCAAACCTCTCCAGAAAGATAGGAAGGATAAGCAAAGAAAAGGAAAGCTCGTGCCAGGAGGGCTGGGTTCAGTATGTTCATCCCTGTACCTCCAAAAACCTCTTTACCAATGATTACCGCAAATATTGTAGCTACAGCCACCATCCACAAAGGTGTGGTGACCGGAATCACCAAGGGTATCAACAGCCCCGATACAAGGAATCCTTCATTCACTTCATGATCCCGGATGGTCGCGAACAGGAATTCAATGGCAAGTCCTGCAGCATAACTTACAATGATAAGCGGCAAAACACGAATCAAGCCATGAACAAACTGATCCAGGAAGGTAACTTCTTGACCAATGGCAAGGAAATGCTGATATCCCACATTCCACATGCCGAATAGCATGACCGGTATCATTGCAATCACTACATGAAACATCGTGCGTTTCATATCCATTGCATCCCGGATATGGCTACCCCTCCTGGTAACATTCCCCTGCACGAACAAAAAAGTTTCAAAAGCCTCAAACGTCCGGTAAAGCTTTTCCAGCTTGCCACCCTTCTCGAAATTCGGCTTAACCTTTTCAACTAAATTATGCAAAGCTTTCAATGTTCTTTATTTTTTTGATGGTTTATTATCAAATGTTTAATTCGGACTACGCAAACTCTTTCCGCATCACATCAAGCCCTTCACGCATGATGGTTTGCATCTCAATTTTTGACGGGCAGACATACTCACAGAGTGCGAAATCCTCCGGTGCCACTTCATAAATGCCAAGTTTTTCCATCATGTCAATGTCATTGATCATGATCGACTTGATCAGCTGCATCGGCATGATGTCCATCGGCAAAACTTTCTCATACAACCCGGTTATCACAAACGGGCGATCGCCACTGCGGATATTGGTATTGTGTCTGTACTTTTTTTTTTTTTTTTTTAATGAAAAGAATGTGCGTGATATGCTGAATTTTTCCGTTTTGGGAATCAGCCAACCAAACAACTCCGGTTGGTCACCTTCGGGTATCACAACAGCCTGATCATCAGAATGGCCTACAAAGCCATCACGCTCAACCTTTTCACCCGATAGCACATCACCACTGATAAATCGGGGTGTAACATCTTTTTCCTCCCTGATGTTATTATCGGTAAATGAGCTGAGCTGCGCACCATTTATTATCTTATAATATCTTGGATTGAGAACCTCCGGACCATTAAAAACGACAACCTTTCGTGCATCATAGATACCTTTTTCAAAAAGGGTTCCAATCGCAATTACATCCTGAACGTCCAAATACCATACAACCTCTCCCTTATTGATTGGTTTTATATGATGGATCTGAACACCAATATTTCCTGCCGGATGTGGCCCGCTAAAAGCATGCAGTTCAACACCTTTGGCTTCAGTATATGCCTTTGATGTTGTAGCCCCGGCCTGAACACTCAGGTGCACATCTCCATCCGTCAGCCGCCCGAGAACGTCAAGTCCGGCCTGAAAAAAAGCTTCCCTTCCGTTCACAATAAAATCCATGTCTGGCGCCAGTGGACTTGTTTTAAATGCTGAGATAAAAATGTCACGAGGGTTCTCCTCATGGTTGGCAATCACAGAATAGGGCCGCTGTCTGATACCGGGCCACAACCCGCTTTTCAACAGCTTGGCGATAATTTGTTCACGCGAAAGACTGCCAAGTGGTTCGGTCCCGAAATCGACATGTTCATTTTTGCCATCAGGCTTTATCCGCACCTCAAGAATCCGCCTTTTGGCCCCGCGAACGAGCTGCGTATAAGTGCCGCTCACCGGAGAAGTGAACAACACATCCTCATTGTACTTATCATAAAACAAGGGTGTTCCTACTTTAACCGGAGCACCCTCATCCACCAACATTTTGGGCATAAGTCCATGAAAAACAGGAGGTCTGATGGCATATTCAGCTGACACTGGGGGCGTTTGCAAGATCTTCTCAGCTTCACCTATCAACGGAATATTTAAACCGCGTCTGATCTTAATCACTTTTGACATCTTAAAATGATAAATTTACATTATGCTGGGCAACAAAATTATGGATATTTTTAAATACTTTAAAAGGTTTTTTGATATGTTTTTCTTTTTATTAGCTTTGTTATGAACATCATGTACAAACAATAACAAAAAAATATGCATTACATAAATTTTTCTTTATTTCAAACAAGGCTGATCCTTCAGTTACTGCCCCTCTTTATCCTGTCTGTGTTTTCTTTATCTGCAAGATCAGAAAACAATAATATGGATTTTTTTTTTTATGGGGATTTTATTCATAAAAACAACATCAGAACCGTTTTGTTTAATCAAAAAGACTTTGAATTGTCGGACCCCATTATTCGTCTGAATACCAATGACAAACTCATTCTCCGCTTTGACGATCTGGATGCTGATTACAAAAACTACTACTATACCATCATCCATTGTGATGCACACTGGAACCCTTCAGAACTCAGGGAGTTTGAATACATTGAAGGTTTTTATGAAGACCAGATCCGGGATTTCAGGCGTTCTGCAAATACGCGCATGTCATACACGCACTATCATATTGAATTTCCAAGCCATAACCTGCGCCCAACCCTCTCCGGAAATTACATATTAAAAGTTTTCATTGATGGTGATCGTGAGAATGTTGCTTTTACACGACGCTTCATGGTTTTTGAGGAGCGCATAACCATTGACGGTCATGTGCAGCAAGCCAACCTGGTGCGTTACCGCGACAGAAAGCAGCAGATCATGTTCAATATCAACCTGGGAAATTACAGGATTGCCAACCCCTTTCGTGAGTTGAAGGTATTGATCACACAGAACGGTCGATGGGATAATGCCATCAGGCACATTGATCCCAAATCGATAATGGGCAGCACGCTTGTTTATGATTATGAAGATAAGACACTTTTTGAAGGGGGCAATGAATTCAGACGTTTTGACATAAGAAGCCTGCGCCATCCTTCCGAACGGGTAAATGACATACAGTCTTCCAGAAGACACTGGGATGTTTTCCTGTCTGCCGATTACCGCCGAAGTTTTCACAGGTATGTTTCCGACAACGACATCAACGGGCGCTTTCAGATCAAAACCCTCGATGCACGAAACGACAAAATCGAAGCGGATTATGCATGGGTGCATTTCCATTTGCCGATGGAATCAACAATTCCGACAGGTCATGTTTACGTGATGGGGGCCCTTACCGATTGGACCTTCACCGAAGAAAACAGAATGAATTACAACTATGGTGAAAAGGCTTACGAGCTAAGCCTGCTGATCAAACAGGGTTACTACAATTATAAGTATGCCATACTGGAAGAAGAAAACGAAACGGCCGATATCATTTACACTGAGGGCAGCCACTCCATGACTGAAAACGATTATTCCATTTTTGTTTATCACAGGGAGCCGGGCGACCTTTATGACCGGCTCGTGGGGATCGGCCACCTCAATTCCGCTATCCCCCGCTGATCAGGTGAATCACTTTTACATCATCACCATCACCGATTTCAGCCTTGTCATAATCGTTGGGCAGAACCGCCTTACCATTTATCCGAACCACAAGAAACTTAAAGGTAAAGTTTTTGGCTTCCAGCAGTTCCCGGACCGTCATGCTGCTTTTGTCAACAAAATCTTCAGGGCGGTTGTTTAGTTTTATTTTCATCATAAAAAAGAAAATTTTTGATCAGAAACTCTTTCGGGCTTCACTTTTTAAATACTCCATTGCTTCCCTGGTTGCGGATTGTGCCAGTTCTGCCT
>SKTA01000176.1 GCA_007122745.1 Bacteroidales bacterium | reverse complement strand
TGCAAACAAAAAATCTCAATGCGGGCGCCACTTGGTTTGAAAAACTCAAGCCGGGCCTGAACAACCCTGGTATCATTCAGCAGCATCAGGCTACCCGGTTCAAGATAGTGATCAATCTGCTCAAAAACAGCATCTTCAATTCGGTTATTTTTGCAAACCAACAATTTAGAAAGGTGACGATCCGGCAAGGGATATGCTGCTATCCGAGCTTGGGGAAGCCCGTAATCATAGTCACCGATACTAATATTTCCTAACTTCAGCGTCTTGTTGTCCATATAGAAACACATTTACACGGAGAGTTCAGCGATAACCTTTCTATTCCAATTGTTGTAGAAATCCTTCCATTCGGGGGTAAAGAGGCTGGAAAGGGTTGCATGATAATGCTTATGGATGGCCGGTCTGACGATTTTCATGGTGCTGTTGACCATCCCGTTGGATTCTGAGAAAGGCTCGGGAATCAATGCAACGGCAGCCGGCATCCATCGGGAAGGAAACATCCCTTCGAACTCGCCACCGAGCATGAACCTGTTCAGCTCTTCCCTGAGTTTTTCCAGAACCAGCTTTTGCCCCTGTTCACTGTCGCCTGTTAGATTGTGCCTGTGGAGATGTTGCAGAACGGCTGATTTATTGACCACAGCGAGGGCGACAGTATATATCGACTGGTTGTTGTAGAGCATGATCTGATCGAAATAGGGTGATTTCTCCATGATGGCCTCCTCTATCCCTTCCGGACTGTATTTCTCTCCGTCGCTTCCTATCAGCAGGCTTTTGCTCCTGCCCAAAACATACAGATACCCTTCATGATCCAGATAACCAAGATCACCAGTATAAAGCCATCCGTCGCGCAGGGTCTCAGCCGTAGCTTCTTCATTATTCCAATAGCCGGGCATTACATTTTCTCCACGCACCACGATCTCTCCCTGTTCACCGATCGGTTTTTCCTGTCCATCTTCGCCACAGATCTTTAGATCAAGCCGGGGCACCACCTTACCAGAAGAGCCCAATTTATGAAATGTGGGTGTGTTTGAGGATATGATGGGTGCCGCTTCCGTTAGTCCGTAACCTTGATACATTGGGATACCCAGTGCGTAAAAGAAACGCTGCAGCTCAATGTCGAGCAAAGCGCCGCCGCCAACAAAAAACTCAAGGCGTCCGCCAAAACCGTTTCTTACCTTTTTAAACAAAATCAAATTAAAGAACCTGTCCAACGGCTTAAGAAGTTCACGATGACCACCACCCTTGTTGTGTCCCTCACGGTTATAGGCATAAGCAATCCTTAACCCGAGACGGAACAACCACCAGGCGATCTTCCCTTTTGCTTTCACCCCTTTTTCGATGTTGTTGCGAAAGTTTTTTGCCAGGGCGGGCACACTGAGCAGGAAGTGTGGTTTTACTTCATTGATGCAAACGGGAATATTCCTCAGTGTTTCGCTCAGGGTCTTGCCCACCTTCAGCGATGCCATGCTGGCACCATTTCTGATGAGGGCATAGATTCCAACCGTATGGGCAAATGAGTGATCCCATGGCAGAATATGGAGTGATGTGTAATGGGCCGGCACATCAAAGATCAGGGAGGCTTGCTCCACATTGTGCAGATAATTCTGATGTGTCAGAATGATTCCTTTGGGGTCGGCGGTTGTGCCTGAGGTGTAGCAAATGTTTGCATGATCATCAGGACTGAGGGATTCTTTAACCTTTTCCAGTAATCCTTTCAGGTGTTCCTCCATCTCATCACACTGGTTGCGGAGGTCCTCAATGAATACAACCTTCTTCCCGAGGTTTTCGGCCCCCATCTGCTCTTGCTCCTCAACAGGATCAAGCAATACAATGAATTCAAGCTCAGGTAGCGAATCAAGAAGTCCAAACACTTTATGCTGATGGTTCGCCGATACGATCACCCCTTTACACCCAGCATGGCGCAGGCGAAACAGCAAGTCAGCAGGTTCTTCGATCTTAACGGAAAGGGGAACGGATATTGCACCACAGAAAAGGATGGCAAGCTCACCAATCACCCAGTCATTTCGTCCTTCTGAGATCAACGCAACCCTATCCCCCTTTTCCAGGCCAAGGCTCAGCAATCCACGGGCTGAGCGCCTCACCTGCCGGTCGCAGGCAGCATAGGTCATACCCTCATATTGATCACTCCTCTTCTCCCGCAGCAAGACGTGGTCTGCATGCTCTAACACACTCGACTCAAACAAATGAGGCAGGCTCTTGTAATTCATGGGAACATTTTAAAAGTTTATAGCCGTCTGTATCAGAATAATCATTGCTTTTTTAGATCGAAATTCTACGCAAAAAAAACTAATTTTGCGCTTCAAAACTAACGATATTTTTAATCTCTACCGAATTATATGTTTCAGCCCGTACTGTTTTCCATCATTAAAAAGTACAAGAAGCAACTGTTTTTATCAGATCTCACCGCGGGTCTGATCGTTGGCATCGTGGCATTGCCTTTGGCCATTGCCTTTTCGATTGCTTCAGGGGTTCCGCCGGAAACGGGTTTGATCACTGCTGTCGTAATCGGTTTTCTGGTGTCATTCTTTGGGGGAAGCAGGGTACAGATCGGCGGACCTTCCGGAGCCCTGATCGTGGTGATCTATGGGATCATGCAGCAATTTGGTTTTGAGGGGGTGGTGATTGCATCAATCATGGCGGGCATTCTGCTGGTCATCATGGGATTGTTGCGTGCCGGTACCGTCATACAGTTTATGCCCTACCCCATTGTGGTTGGTTTCACCAGCGGCATCGCATTGATGATATTTTCCGGACAGGTTCAGGATTTTTTAGGCATTGACGTAGCCGGAGCACCTTCAGAGCCGCTCGGTAAATGGGTTTTCTATTTTCAGAATCTGTCGGAAGTTAACCTGACAGCCACCCTGATTGGGATGATTACCCTGCTGATCACCTTGTTTTGGTACAAGATATACAGAAAGATCCCGGGGTCTCTTGTCGGTATCGTAACGGCTACGCTGCTCACATTGTTTTTCGGCCTGGAAGTTGAAACCATTGGCAGCCGCTTCGGAACCTTTTCTGCTTCCTTTCAGCTTGTCGGATTCTCGAACGTATCGGCAGACCTGTTGCAACAGCTGTTTATCCCGGCATTTACACTGGCCATGCTCATCTCCATTGAATCGCTTTTATCTGCCATTGTTGCTGATGGCGCAACAGGCTACAGGCATCGTCCGAACACAGAGCTCATGGCACAAGGCATTGCAAACATCTGTGCCCCGCTCTTAGGGGGAATGGCAGGTTCGGGAGCGCTGGCCAAAACCATGACAAATATCAGGAACGGAGGAAAAACACCGGTAGCGGGTATCATTCATGCAATTGTTATTCTGTTTTTCATGTTATTTCTGGGAAAACTGGCCATGTACATTCCGCTAACGGCCCTGGCCGGTGTGCTGATCGTAGTGGCATACAATATGAGTGAATGGCGCTCTTTTAAAAGCATACTGAAAAGCAGCCGCGGTGAGATTGCGGTGCTCCTCACCACATTCCTGCTTACCGTTTTTATCGGGTTAAACTTTGCCCTTCCGTTCGGGATCATCCTGGCGATGATCCTATTCATCAAACGGGTGATGGAGACAACAGACATTGATGTGCTTCGCAGTGAGGTGGAGGATGAAAAGTCGCATGTCTCGGATGATTTTGAAACACTGCAAATTCCCAGAAGGGTTGAGGTTTTCCAGATTAAGGGTCCCTTCTTCTTCGGTATCGCCAACAAATTTGAAGAAGCGGAAAAGGAGATCCACGAGATTCCAAAGGTGCGCATCATCCGGATGCGCAGGGTCCCGTTTATCGATTCCACAGGTTTGAAAAACCTTCGCAATTTCATCAGTAGGTCCCAAAAACATAATACAAGGGTCATCTTATCGGGAGTCACACCAAAAGCCCTTAAAGCCATGGAGAAAGACGGACTTGACCAGGAGATTGGCCGTCAGAACATCTGCGAAAACATCGAAAAATCGCTCGACCGCAGCCGTGAAATCCTCATGGGTTAATGGATCAGATCATTCAACCAATCAACCACTCAACCACTCAACCACTCAACCACTCAACCAATCAACCAATCAACCAATCAACCAATCAACCAATCAAC
>SKTA01000215.1 GCA_007122745.1 Bacteroidales bacterium | reverse complement strand
GGTGAGTTTGTTGTCGCTGACGGTAATGTAGAGGTTGAAGTGGTTCTTGATCCTGATGGTACTGATATCGGTGATGTTGCTGCAGATCAGCTTGAGGTATATCCAAATCCTGCACGCAATAACATTACAATCAACGCCAGTGAGGTGATCACAAACATTCAAATGGTTGACATACTCGGACAGGTTGTATACAATGCAACCATTGGCCAAACGAGAATAGATGTGGATGTCAGCCAGCTCAGAAATGGGGTCTACTTCATGCAAATCACTACAGAAAGCGGTGTTTATACGCAAAAAATTCAGATTTCCAAATAGAGGAATACAGATTTATTTAAAAAAGGTCATCAATTATGGTGGCCTTTTTTTATGTTTTTTTTTGATATCTTTATCCTCTAATAATATATTCGTTTCTTTTTTCAGATCATTTCCAACACCATTAACCCTAAAAAAATGGAAAATCAAAACCAAATTCAAAATCAGCAACCGGTTCACAAGAATGTCAGTACGGGCGACTGGTTCGCAACCCTATTCATTGCAGCACTTCCCCTGATTGGCCTCATTCTTCTTTTTGTCTGGGCATTTGGCAGTTCAACCACTCCGTGCAAAGCAAACTGGGCGAAAGCAACTTTGCTCTGGTATCTTGTTTTCTTTGTTCTCGGGATGTTTTTCCTCATCCTTGGCGCGGCAATTTTTGGAAACATCCTGGGTGAGCTTCTCTGATCATTTTTTGCAGCAGCAGCACTTGTTGGGTTTATCATCTTTTGTATCTTTAACAGCTCATTGTGTTAATGAGATCAATTGTATTGAACTCTTTTGTGATACTTTCCCACATCAGGCCAGACAGGTGTGATTAAACTTTAAGTGACCTTGTGGATTTTTTTAACAAATTCAGAATAAAACAATAAATCATGAAATATGTTGGTGCACACGTCAGTGCTTCGGGTGGTGTTGAAAATGCGCCATTGAACGCCCATAGAATCGGTGCAAAAGCTTTCGGACTGTTTACCAGGAACCAGAAGCGTTGGTATTCCAAGCCCCTTGATGAAAAAAGCATTGAAGCGTTTAAGGAAAACTGCGAAAAATATGGCTATGAGCCGTTTCAAATACTGCCGCACGACAGTTACCTGATCAACCTGGGGCATCCGGATCCGGCTGCATTAAAGAAGTCAAGAACCGCTTTTCTCGATGAGATGCAACGTTGTCAGCAACTCGGGATCGACAGGCTGAACTTTCACCCGGGAAGCCATCTTAACCTGACTGACGAAGAGAGCTGTATGAAAATCATCGCTGAGTCGGTCAACATTGCATTGGATAAAACACAAGGTGTCTTGGCGGTAATTGAAAATACGGCCGGCCAGGGAACAAATTTGGGTTACACCTTTGAACAGATCCGGTTTATCATCGACCACATTGAGGATAAGGCGCGGGTTGGCGTTTGCATCGATACTGCCCACACCTATTCGGCAGGTTATGAAATTAAATCTGCCGAAGGTTTTGAAAACACATTCAAGAAATTTGATGAGGTAATCGGCTTCCAGTATCTCAAAGGGATGCACCTGAACGATTCAAAGAAAGCGCATGCATCACGCGTTGACCGGCATGATTTGATTGGTCAGGGAACCCTGGGCGCGGAGGTATTTATCCGCATCATGAATGATCGAAGATTTGATAACATTCCCATGATCCTCGAAACGCCGGATGAGAGCAGATGGCAGGAGGAGATCGCTTTTTTGTATGCATCTGTTAAATAACCCGGCAATATTAACACAAATCTCTATGCGGGTTTAAACTAACTCCCTGGTTCCTTAATAAAACTTATGTCTAAACTGAATTCATTAAAATCAAAATGCATTATGAGATTTCACAATAGTTTATTGATAGTCTGTTGCATTATCCTAAATACAACAGTATTTGGTCAAAGTCCTGCAAGTTTTAGCTATCAGGCCGTATTGCGCGACAACACAGGGCAAATCATGACAGAGGAAAACATCTCTCTGAATGTGGAAATTCTGCGCAGTAGTGCGGAAGGAGAGGTGGTTTTTTCGGAAACACATGAAACAAATACCAATGAATTTGGTTTGGTAAATTTAAAGATAGGCTCATTAAATTCCTTGGAAGGAATATCATGGGGAGAATACGTATACCACATGCGCATATCTGTTAACGATGTTTTAATGGGGGTGCAACAGTTAGTGAGTGTCCCTTTTGCTTTGCATGCAACCACTTCTTCTGACTCATTCAGCGGAGACTATGAAGACCTGATCAATACACCTGATTTTCAAAATTATATTGTCCTTCCTGATCCACAGGAGGGCGACATGGTTTTTTATCACAACGATTCATGGACATCGCTGTCATCAGGTACAGAAGGACAAGTATTAACTGTTTCGGATGGAATGCCTCAATGGAAGGATATACCGGCAGAGGATATTGACAACGGAATCGTAACAGACATTGACGGTAATATATATCCTGTGATTGTTATTGGAGAGCAGGAATGGCTGGGCGGTAACCTGCGTACAACATCTTTTGCCGATGGTGCTCCAATTGCCGGTAATCTGAATAATGCAGAATGGCAGGCCAACACCCTTGGAGCCTGGGCGGTATACCCCCACGATAATATTCAGGGCATCAACACTGATGAAGAGATGCTTGATGCCTATGGTGCCCTATACAATTGGTTTGCCGTCAACAATCCTGCCGGATTATGCCCAGAGGGCTGGCATGTGGCTACAGATGATGACTGGACTGTATTAACAGACTACCTGATCGACAACTATGACTGGATTGCACATGGCAATGCTGCCAATGTTTTGAAATCATGCCGGCAGCAAAACTCTCCTCTTGGTGGCGATTGTGATACCGATCTGCATCCACGCTGGAATGCACATGGTGCACATTACGGAACGGACGATTTTGACTTTGCAGGATTACCCGGCGGAAACAGGCAAACAGGTGGATCATACGGTCTAATGGGTGGCACCGGCTATTGGTGGACTTCTACAGAATTTTCAACGCTCACAGTATTCTATCGTGATCTGGATGCTGCATATGGCAGCATATTAAGAGCCAGCACCAACAGAGAAAGAGGGTTTTCCGTAAGATGTGTAAAATCAGAGTAACCATCATCGGTTTCAGGCTTTTTTTCAACGCTGTTTTGATTTATATACAAAGATAATACCGGAGAAATAAAGCCTTGACAACCTCAATTACCCGATGATCGCGAAAGGATGCAATGCAACCGGTATCTTTTTTCCAATGAACTTTTGGATATCTTTCAGGTATGATTTTTCTTCCGGACTGCAAAATGAATATGCCACACCCTCTTTACCGGCCCTGCCGGTCCTGCCAATCCGGTGCGTGTATGTTTCCATCTGTTCAGGGATGTCGTAATTAATTACGTGGGAAAGCTCTTGGATGTCGATGCCCCTGGAGGCAACGTCGGTTGCCACAAGCATGCATAACTTATTCTCCTTAAAGTTTTTTAATGCACGTAACCTTTGTGCCTGCGACTTGTTACCGTGAATTGCCTGTGCCATGATGCCATTGCGGGCAAGCATTTTTACCAGTTTATCAGCCCCACGCTTTGTACGTGTGAATACCAGCGAACGGTCTATGCGCTCTGCAGAGACAAGGTGCTGCAGCAGTTTCGCTTTAGCCGCACGATCGATGTAATATACCTTTTCATGGGTCTGGACAGGATCGCTTTTTGCAGATTTAATACTGAAGCTGTCGAAGTTTTTCAATATGCCTGAAGCCAGATGCTTAATATCATTAGAAAGGGTAGCCGAAAACATCAGCGTTTGTCTTTCAACAGGCAAATGTTTCACGATCCTTTTAATGTCATGAATAAAACCCATATCCAGCATTCTGTCTGCTTCATCAAGTACAAGATGCTCGATGGCATGAAGACTCAGATGTTTTTGATTCAGGAGGTCCAGCAAACGACCGGGTGTAGCTATCAATATGTCGTTACCCCTTCTCAGGGAGTCGACTTGCGCCTGCTGTGAAACGCCGCCATATATTATTGTTTGCTTTAAACGTGTATTTTGTCCATATAACCTGAAGCTCTCACCAATTTGTTGTGTCAGCTCCCTGGTAGGGGCCAGTACGAGCACCCTTGCATGTTTGGCAACCCTTTGCTTCTCAGACAAGAGGTGCAACAAGGGCAAGGC
>SKTA01000249.1 GCA_007122745.1 Bacteroidales bacterium | reverse complement strand
GCCTTTGTGGCCGGTGCCGACATTGCTGAGATGCAGCACATGGATGGTGAAGCAGCCCGCGCTTTCTCGCTGAAGGGGCAACAAGCTTTTTCACGACTTGTTAATTTGCCGATCCCGGTAATCGCTGCCGTTAATGGCTATGCGCTCGGTGGAGGATGCGAGCTGGCGCTTGCCTGCGACATACGCCTTGCCGGCAAAAAAGCCAAATTTGGGATGCCCGAGGCAAAGCTTGGACTCATCCCAGGTTACGGGGGCACACAACGACTGCCCAAAGCCGTCGGCACCGGAAATGCCCTGTACCTGCTCATGACCGGTGATACCATTGATGCGGAGGAGGCCCTGCGCATCGGATTGGTCCAAAAGGTATTTAATGATGAACAACTACTTACTGAAGCGGTTACACTGGCCAACAAAATCGCCTCACAAGGTCCGGATGCCCTGCGAACGGTGAAAAAACTGGTTCACCTTCACAACAACACAGCAATTGACCAAGGCATGGCCATAGAAAACAAAAGCTTCCCCGGCCTGTTTTCAACAGATGGGCCCGAAGGGATCAGCGCCTTCCTCGAAAAGAGAAAACCTGAATGGAAATCAAAAAAATAATGCTACAATGAACTACGACGAAAAGATAAGCCGTGCAGCCGTCCTGGGTGCCGCCGGCAAGATGGGGTCTGGCATTCTGTTGCTAACCGCTGCAGAAATGACAGATGTTTCCCTGAAACCTGAAAACAAAAACAAGGTTTTCAGCTTGTTTGCAATCGACATTTCAGAAGGGGCACTTCAAGGATTGCGTAAATATCTCAAAACACAACTTTTAAAAATTGCCGAGAAAAAGGCTGTCGCACTGCGCCAGCTTTACCGCGACAGGCCTGAGTTGATAGAAAATGAAGACATCATCAGACAGTATGTAGATGATGCCATGGGGATGATACACTTTTCGACCCGCATTGAATCAGCATACAATGCGCAAGTCGTGTTTGAAGCAGCTGTCGAAGATGTCGATCTTAAAGTTGACCTTATCAGGAAAATCAAAGACAATTCGGATACAACACCCTGGTTTCTGACCAACACCTCTTCCATTCCCATATCAGAGCTTAATGAGAAGGCTGATCTGGATGGAAACATTGTAGGCTTTCATTTTTACAATCCGCCGGCCGTGCAGCGCATCCTGGAATTTGTTGCACCAGACGGGTGCAATCCCGAACTCCTCAACTTCTCGCTGAAGCTGGCAAAAAACATGAAGAAAGTAGTGGTTCAGCCCGGCGATTTTGCCGGTTTTATTGGCAACGGTTTCCTGATGCGCGACATTTTGCATGGCATTGCGCAAGCAGAAAAGCTGGCAACCGAAATGGGTTTTCCACAAGCGGTTTATGTCATCAACCGCATCAGCAACGAATTCCTGGTGAGGCCCATGGGGGTTTTCCAACTGATGGATTACGTAGGCATTGATGTCTGCCAGAAGATCATGCTGGTGATGGCCGACCGCCTCAACAGACCCGATCTTCATAGCAGGTTGATTGACAAGCTGATCAGCCTAGGGGTAAAGGGTGGACAATACGCCGATGGCTCCCAGAAGCCGGGCATCCTGAAATATGAAAAAGGGAAACCCACCGAAGTGTTTGATCCGGAAAGGAATGCATACGTATCCATTGATGGCTTCCGCAACGAATGCGATGCATACATTGGCAAATTGCCGGAAAGCCATAAGCCGTGGAAGCTTGTCATACGGTTGCCGGAAAAAGACAATGTGCTTGATTCTTATTTTGGCGAGCTCAGTAAAATGGACAGCAAAGGGGCCCGGCTTGCCATTGACTACATGCAAAGTGCGAAGGGCATCGGGCAGCAATTGGTTGACAGTGGAATCGCAAAGAAAGCTGAAGATGTAAACACCGTGATGAAGACCGGATTCTACCACGCCTATGGCATCATCAATGAATATGTTTAAACGGATCACGTCATCATAAATAAAAAACCAATTACAGCATACAATCAGTTATGAGAAAAAAAGTATACATGGCTGCAGGATACAATACAGTATCCTTTGGCACAGGACGCAAGGAATTTAACCCGCGAAAGCCCCGTCCGGGCATTGAACATTACATCAGTGAAGCCGGTCAGGGTACTTTAAATATGCTTGGTGGCGCCCGGAACGTGGATGAAGGGGTTGTTGGCAATTTCATGTCCAGCCGTTTTGTAAAACAAGCTCATTTAGGTGCTTTCATCCCTTTTATTGATGACGGATTGCGCCACAAGCCGTCTCATCGTGTCGAAGGTGCATGCGCCAGCGGTGGCCTGGCCCTGATCGCCGGCTTGCGCTCCGTGTTGGCCGATACTGCTGATGTTGTATTGGCACTCGGTGTTGAGGTCCAAAACTCCGTAAAAGCCATTTATGGTGCCGACATCCTCGCGGGAGCCGGATGGTTCAAGGATCGTAAGGCAGGACATGCCTATTTCTTTCCGGGCAATTTTAGCGACAGGACCGGTGCATATTTTGAAAGGTATGGAAAGGAGCAGACCAGGAAAGGATTTGCCCACTGGTACAAACAAGCCGTGGAAAATGCACGGCTTTGTCCAACTGCACAGGAGTACCACAACACAAACCCTGATTTGGTTGGACTGGCATTGACGCCGCCGAACCCAAAAATGTTCACTGAACACCTCAATGTGTTTGACTGCTCAAAGGTTTCGGATGGTGCATCTGCGATCGGGATCCTTTCCGAAGAGGGGCTGAAAAGGGCAGGCATCCCATTGTCGGAGGCCGTTGAGATTGCTGGCTGGAATCTGAGTGTGGATAACCTGACAGAAAAGCCGAAAGACCTGACCAGGCTGGACACCGTGGCCACGGCAGCCCGAAAAGCGATGGAGATGGCAGGCATCGGCATTGACCAACTCGCCACCATTGAATTGCACGACTGCTTCACCATTGCTGCCATCATGATCCTGGAGGCTTTGGGTTTTGCTGATACCGGAAAAGGCGCCGAATTGGTGATCAACGGTGATACCGCCAGGGATGGACGCATTCCTGTTAACACCACCGGCGGACTCATCGGCTGGGGACATCCTACGGGAGGTACCGGCGTGCATCAGGCAGTTACCATTTGGGAACAGTTCACCGGGAAAGCGGGCAAGGCACAGATCAACATTCCTGATGACAAACAGTTCGGATTATCCATCAATATGGGCGGTGATGACAAAACCGTGGTGGCCATCGTTTACAGAAAGACTGGATAGGCTTGACACAGAGTGATTGTCGATTGTCGATTTTCGATGACCGATTATCGATTAACGATTGCCGGTAATCAATTGAAAAATGTCACGTACTTTTGACAAATGAAGTTCAATCCATACCTGGCGATCATCCTGGCTGCCACCATTGGTGGTGCGAGCGGGATTTTCATCAAGCTCATTGACCTGCCGGCCACCACCATCACCTTTTTCCGAATGGCCGTGCCGGTGATCATCCTGCTTGGATACCTCCATTACAAAGGCATAAGGCTTTTCCGTGGCAACTACAGAATGATGATGCTGGCATCGGTGTTGAATGCGGTACGGATGTTCCTTTTTTTTGTGGGTTACCTGTATGCATCCATTGGCAATGCGGTGATCATCCTCTTCACCTGGCCCATTTTTGGCACCCTCTTCAGCGCTATCTTTTTGAAAGAAAAGGTCTCTGTCAGAACAAGCATTTTAATCGGTCTGGCATTTCTTGGCATTGTGACCATGTATGTCGACACCGAGATCAGCTTTGGCAACGAGGACTTCATAGGGATGGCCGCCATGCTCTTCTCGGCAATCTTCTTTGCCATTACAGCCGTGATCTTCAAGCAGAAGCTCAAGGTTTATTCACGGACGGAGACCATTTTTTATCAGAACCTGGTTGGGGCTGTTGCTTTTTTGCCTTTTGTTTTCATTAATACTCCCATCCCGTCTGCGCTGCAAATGGGTGCAGCTTCTTTTTATGGCATTTTGATTGGCATTGTTGCTTTCATGATGTTTTTTTATGCGCTGAAGCGCCTGAAAATAAGCCATTATGCCTTGTTTACCTACTGGGAGGTGATCGCCGCGTTGTTTTTCAGTCTGCTTTTCTTTGGAGAAGATATCACCTGGAACATGGTCCTCGGCGGTGGTTTGATACTTGCTACGGGTATTTTATTAAGGAAAAGAACTGAGAACTGAGAACTG
>SKTA01000186.1 GCA_007122745.1 Bacteroidales bacterium | reverse complement strand
GGTTTGTGCAAATTTGTGAAACAATTTGTGCAATTTGTGGATAATGAAAAATAAATAAAAAAAACGTACGGGCGAATCGCTATTCGCCCCAACAAATCAACGATTCAACAATTCAACAAATAAACAAATTTCGATGCACAGATCAAGCCCTGTGCCTACTGGAGGAATAATCTTAAATTAAAACCGCCACAAAACTTGTCCGACAAGAATATATTTCATAAATTGCCATGCGATAATTGCCATAAACCCCCTTCCTAAAATAATCAAGATATGGATTCATCAACAAGACCACTGATCCAGGTTTCCACAGACTTTACAGAGATCAGCAACTTTGCCATTGAGCATGCGGTTATCCTGGCGAGATTTTTCAGGGCCAGACTTCTGATATTACATGTCATGGACAAATATTCAAGGAAGTTGTGCAAGTCTGAGAACAAATCTATAGATCACATTGAAGAAAAGCTTGTTTTACTGACCGAAACCATCAAAAAAACAAACGGCATTGAGGTTGACTTCCTGCTGAAGGACGGAAACATCATTGACGAGATAGCAGCATCCGCTGAAAAAAACGATGCCATTTTACATGTGATGGGAACGCACGGAATGTCAGGCGTGCAACATATCACAGGTAGCTTTACACTCAAGGTTGTCAAATACTCACCGGTGCCTGTACTGGTTATTCAGAAGGAGCCGGGAGAGACGAAATATGAAAAAGTGGTTTTCCCCCTGGAACTCCATCCCAGTTCAAAGCAAAAAATCAAATTTGCCAAACTACTCAACAAAAATGTGGGATCAAATTTCGAGTTTCTCGTAGATTACCAGAACGAAAAAACAGCCTGTATCCGGATAAAGGCAGACCTGAGACAGCTTTCCACCATAATGGACAATCACGGTATTCCTCATAACGAAACGTTCGCTAAATCAAAGGGCGCTTTTCATAAACAAATACAAGATTTCGCCGCAGAGAAAAAAGCGGATGCCATCATCGTCACATCCGACCCTGATAAATTTTCATGGAACCCGTTTAACTGCGAAGTAAGAATTTTATATAACAAAGCGAAAATCCCAGTCATTTTCATCAATGCCCAACATCTTGGCCGGATCGTAGGGGGGCGTTAAAGGGAACTAATTGTCAATAGGAATATGCCGGTATGATACCGGCATTTTTTATACTTTTACCTCCTTAAAAAACACAATATAGCTTATGAAGGCATTGGAGGCAAAAGACAGAATTGAAAAGCTTCGGGATGAACTGAACGTTCATAATTACAAGTATTATGTATTGGCGCAACCAACGATCAGCGACCTCGAATATGACAAACTGATGGAAGAGCTCGTCGGGCTGGAGCAATCTTTCCCGGAGTATTATGATCCAAACTCCCCTTCACAGCGCGTTGGCGGAGAAGTTACAAAAAGCTTTCCCAACGTCAGACATACATACCCGATGCTATCGCTGGGCAACACCTACAGCAAAGAAGAGCTTACAGAGTTCGACAAGCGAGTGGCCAAAGGACTTAAAACAAATTATGAATATGTTTGTGAACTAAAGTTTGATGGTGTCGCAATTGGATTAAGCTATGAAAATCATCGCTTTGCGAGGGGTGTTACACGTGGCGACGGAGTTCAGGGAGACGATGTTTCCAACAATATCAAGACGATAAGAAGTATTCCTTTGGTAATAAACCATAAAGAGGCATTGCCCACCTTTGAAGTTCGCGGAGAGGTATTTATGCCACACAAAAGCTTTTTGCATCTGAACAAACAAAAAGAAGCGCAAAGTGAAGCATTGTTTGCCAATCCAAGAAACGCGGCAGCCGGCAGTTTAAAGCTACAGGATTCTTCCCAGGTGGCAAAACGCCGACTTGACTGCTATATTTACGGATTGTTGTCAGACGGGCTTCCCTTTAAAACACACTGGGAAAGCCTTGAAGCACTTCAAAACTGGGGTTTTAAGGTTTGTAAATACAGAAAAAAGTGTTCAGACATCAATGAAGTGTTTGATTTTATTAATGAGATGGAAATGGTCAGAGCAAGGCTCCCCTTTGATATTGACGGTGTAGTAATCAAGGTGAATGCTTACGCTCAGCAAACAGCACTCGGCTATACCAGCAAATTTCCCAGATGGGCCATCTCCTATAAGTTTAAAGCCGAACGTGGATACACCCGCCTGCTGGATGTGCTCTATCAGGTTGGACGAACAGGTGCCGTTACACCGGTAGCAGTTCTTGAACCGGTACTTATCGCCGGATCAACTGTTCAAAGGGCATCCCTCTACAATGCCGGAAAAATGGCTGAGCTAGACCTCCATTACAACGATATGGTATATGTTGAAAAAGGGGGAGATATCATACCAAAAATCGTGGAAACTGATGCGGCCAAACGCCCGGATTCGGCCAGGGCAATCAACTTCATTACTCATTGTCCGGAATGCAACACCCCTCTGAGAAAGAAAGAGGGAGAAGCCGTTAACTATTGTCCGAATACATCTACCTGTCCGCCACAAATCCAGGGCCGCATTGAACATTTCATCAGCAGAAGAGCCATGGACATCGACAGTCTCGGCCAGGGCAAAACCGAATTACTCATCCGCAACAAGAAAATCAATAACATTGCCGACCTTTACGACCTTCGTTATGATGACCTGATCGGCCTTGAGAAGGTGATCACCGATCCGGACACCGGCAAACAGAGAAAAATCAGCTTCAGGGACAAAACAGTCCAAAATATTCTGCAAGCCATTGAAGCATCCAAAAAAGTGCCATTTGAACGTGTGATGTATGCTTTGGGCATCCGACACCTGGGAGAAACAATGGCAAAGAAGCTGGCCCGTCATTTCGAAAGCATCGACCGCCTGATGGATGCCACCTTTGATGATTTGATCTCAGTGGATGAGGTGGGCGAAAAAATGGCCGGCAGCATCCAGGATTACTTCGATAACTTTGAACACATCCAGATACTGGAACGCCTCAGGAAGGCGGGCCTCAATTTCTCTGTAGAAAAAGAGCGCGATTCTGGTGTATCTAAAGTGTTAAGCAATAAATCGTTTGTTGTTTCAGGCGTTTTCTCAAATTATTCCCGGGATGAGATCAAAGCGTTGATCACTGAGCACGGCGGTGAAATCAAAAGCAGCATCTCATCAAAAACAAGTTTTGTGGTTGCCGGTGATCAAATGGGTCCGGAAAAACGGAAAAAAGCGGAAAGCCTGAATATTCCGATTCTCACAGAAGAAGAACTTGAAGGGATGATTTATTGATGTGCAGATTAGCAAATTAGCAAATGTGCAGATGTGCAGATTAGCAGATTAGCAAATTAGCAAATGAATTTGCAAATCTCAGATCTCAGATCTCAGTTCTCAGCTCTCAGCTCTTCCTTCGAGCTTGTTTTACAGGCCAATCCGGCCATCGTGGATGGTGAGCTTCCGGTCTGCCAGCCCGGCAAGTGATTGGTTGTGTGTTACGATGACAAATGTTTGTTGCAGCCTGTCGCGCAGTTCAAAAAACAACCGGTGCAGCTCCTCCGACGCTTTGGAGTCGAGGTTGCCACTTGGTTCATCTGCCAGCACCACGGCAGGATCATTGATCAGTGCCCGGGCAACAGCTACCCGCTGCTGCTCCCCTCCGCTGAGCTCGGAAGGCTTATGACCGGCTCTTTCAGCCAGTCCCAGGGTCTCAAGTAACATCAGTGCCCTTTTTTCGGCATCGCTTCTGCCTGCACCGGAGATAAATGCCGGGATACACACATTCTCAAGGGCCGTAAACTCAGGCAACAAATGGTGAAACTGAAATACAAACCCGATATGCCGGTTGCGAAACGCCGACAACTGCCTGTCATTTAATCCGGAAACATCCCGGTCATTAATAACAACCCGGCCCCGGTCATAACGGTCCAGGGTTCCAATAATATGAAGTAAAGTTGTTTTACCTGCCCCGGAGGCACCAACTACTGAAACTACCTCCCCTTTTTTTATCTCAAGGCTGATCCCTTTCAGAACTTTCAGGGAACCATACGACTTATGAATGTCTTCAGCAAAGATCATCGATATATCTTTAAAACTTATGCCCGGCTATCTCACAATAAACAACAAAATATAATGCAAACCTTTCACGAAGATAAACAAAAGCAAGCCGCATCCTGAAAAAAGAGACCAAAATAAATGAAAAACAGTATATTTGATCACACCGAAAAAGATGCATCATGCGCAGCTTGCTCAAAACCATAATGGCCGTATTGCTAACACTGGCAGCTGTTCTGGTGATAATACTTATTTATGGACATATCACCGAGTATACACCTGAAGACAAAACAATCATTTTTAAGAGAGAGGTTCAAGCAAGTATGAATGATACAAGTACAATCTCCATCATGACCTGGAATCTGGGCTATGCCGGACTTGATAAAGAGATGGATTTCTTTTATGATGGAGGGACGCAGGTTCGGACCACCAGGGAGCAAACAATCAAAAACCTGAATGCCATCCTGGAAAAGATCGTACAAAATGAATCTTTGGATTTTTTTCTATTCCAGGAGGTTGATAAAGCCGCACGGCGCTCTTACTTTATCGACATGCGTGACAGCATTTCCAGCGCACTTCCGAAAATGTATCTGTCGTTTGCCAAAAACTATCATGCGCGCTTTGTGCCGTTACCCTGGCATGCACCAATGGGTCGTGTTACTTCAGGTATTTTGACTGCGGGCCAGCATACGCCCGCTTCTGCCCTCCGAATGAGTTATCCCGGCAGCTATCCATGGCCGGGCAGGTTGTTTAACCTGAAACGGTGCCTCCTTCTTAGCAGGTATCCGCTCAATAACGGAAAGGAACTTGTACTGATCAACACCCACAATTCCGCTTTTGACGATGGTTCCCTGAGGAAGCAACAGATGGATTTTCTAAAAGAGCTCATGCTTGCAGAATATGCTTCAGGCAACTATGTGGTTGCCGGAGGTGATTTCAATCAGTGTCCGCCCGGTTTTGAGCCCGATTTTTTCTTTAATGTTTTTGATGATGATGATTTCCTGATGATCTCCAAGGATTTTCTTCCAAACTGGCACTTTGTTTATGACCCTACAGTGCCGACAAACAGAAGGGTGATTGCACCTTACGATCCGGCCACAACAAAAACAACACTGATCGATTTTTTTATTGCCTCCCCCAACGTCATGCCTATCAAAGTTCAGGGCATTCATCTTGATTTTGAACACAGCGACCACAATCCGGTAATTGCTACCTTTAAACTTCTCGGTCCGCACAGCATGCCACCCGACCGATATATCAGTCGATAATGTTTCCTCAAAACCTGTTTTAATGGCCCATCCCGACACCAATATCCCTTTTGCTCAACTGGAAAAAGAACTTGAGGGTGAGCTGCATCGCAGTCAGAGCTGGCGACTCATGTATGCCACAGACGCTTCCGTATTCAAAGAAATTCCCATCGCTGTATGTCACCCTCGCACAGAGGGCGATCTTCAGCACATCCTATCTTTTGCCCGAACCCATAATGTACCCCTGATTCCTCGCACTGCAGGGACATCGCTCGCCGGACAGGTAGTTGGACACGGGCTTGTTATTGACTTTTCCAGGTATATGAACAAGATCCTTGATTTAAACAAAGAAGAAAGGTGGGTACGGGTGCAGCCTGGTGTCATTCTCGATGATTTGAACCGGTTTTTGGCGCCGCACGGATTATTCTTCGGACCGGAAACCTCAACTTCAAACCGCTGCATGATGGCCGGCATGGTGGCCAACAACTCTTGTGGATCACATTCGTTGATATACGGAAGTACGCGCGATCATACCCTTGAGATAAAAGCCTTGCTGTCAGATGGCAGCACCGCTCAATTCGGCGAAATGGATGCGGAAAGCTTCAGGAACAAGTGTGTGGGCAGCAAGCTGGAAAACAAGATCTATCAACAGCTTTTCGAAATGCTTTCCAACAAAAACAACCAAGAGGAGATCCATAAAAACTATCCTGATCCGGGCATCAAAAGAAGAAACACCGGTTATGCGCTGGACTTGCTTCTTAACAGCACTGTTTTTGGAGGTGAGGAGCCTTTTAACATGTGTAAGCTGTTGAGTGGCTCCGAAGGCACACTCACCATCTATACAGAAATAAAGTTGAACCTTGTGCCACTGCCTCCTCCTGAAAAGGGCCTGGTTTGCTTGCATCTGAACAGTCTGGAAGATGCCTTGCATGCTAACCTTGTTGCACTGCAGCACATACCGGCAGCGGTAGAGCTGATCGATAAGGTGATCCTCGACTGCACCAAAACAAGCATTGCACATCACAAAAACCGTTTTTTCCTGAAAGGGGATCCGGCATCAGTCCTGGTGGTAGAGTTTGCCTGTAATACCCGGGATGAAGTGAGTAAAAGGGCATCTGAAATGGAGTTACACCTGCGCAAAAAAGGATTGGGCTATCATTTCCCCCTGTTGTTTGGTGCCAACATCAATAAAGTTTGGGCGCTCCGCAAGGCGGGTCTCGGACTGTTATCAAACATGCCCGGCGATGCAAAAGCGGTTGCCGTAATTGAAGACACTGCCGTGCATGTGGAAGCATTGCCAGACTTCATTCAGGAGGTACTTGAGCTGCTTGACAAGTTGAACACCCGTTGTGTTTTCTTTGCCCACATCGGCACCGGAGAGATCCATATTCGTCCGATCCTGAACCTGAAAAGCCGGGCTGACATTGAGCGATTCCATCAGATTGCTTACGAAACGGCATTGCTGGTAAAAAAGTACAAAGGATCGCTGAGCGGAGAGCATGGCGATGGCAGGCTTCGTGGAGGATTTATTCCGTTGGTGATCGGTGAGCGGAATTATGACATGCTGCGGCAGGTGAAAGCTACCTGGGACCCTATGAACATCATGAACCCCGGCAAAATCATCGACCCGCCATCCATAAAAACATCTTTACGATATGTTCCCGGGCAACCGGAGAAAAAAATCAAGACCTATTTTAATTATGACCAGACCCTTGGTTTTCTGAAGGCCATCGAACAATGCAACGGCTCGGGCGATTGCAGGAAACCGCACCAGGCAGGAGGCGTAATGTGCCCCTCCTATCAGGCAACCCTTAACGAATACGACAGCACCCGAGGCAGGGCAAACCTTTTGCGTGAATTTATCACAAACTCACCCAAAAAAAACCCTTGTGATCACAAAGAGCTGATCGATGTACTGGACTTGTGTTTATCATGCAAGGGTTGCAAGGCTGAATGTCCGTCCAATGTAGATGTCGGCAAATACAAGGCAGAGGTGCTGCAGCACTATTATGATGCAAACGGAGCCCCTTTGTCGGCAAAGATTACCGGGGCTTATGCAAAATTTTACCAGATCGGAAGCTTTTGGCCACAACTGTTTAACTTTTTTGCCAAACAAAAGCTCAGCAACAGGATTATAAAAAAGATGATGGGTTTTGCATCCCTGAGGGCTCTTCCGCTTCTTCACAGTCAAAGTCTGAGAGGCTGGGCGCGGAAAGCCCTGCCGCACCTGAATGGCAAAATCAATACGGGCAGGAAGGTGTATCTGTTTTGTGATGAATTCACAAACCTAAATGACACCCAAACCGGCATCCGTGCGATTTTGCTGTTGCATCATATGGGATACAGGGTGGAGCTCCCCCAGCATGCTGAAAGCGGACGCACCTGGCTATCAAAGGGACTTCTGAAAAAGGCAGGGAAAATCGCCATTCGTAACCTTGAAGCCTTACTTCCCCTGATTAGTGATGCGCATCCGCTAATCGGCATCGAGCCGTCGGCCATCCTCACTTTCCGGGATGAATATCCTGACATCGTACCGGAAACGCTTCGGGAAGATGCAGCCCGTTTTGCTACCCATTGCCATACCTTTGAGGAGTTTATCGCCAAAGCCAAGGAAGATGAATTGATCGATCCAAACATCTTTGAGAGCAAAAAGCAAAAGATCTACCTCCATGGCCATTGTCATCAAAAGGCATTATCATCAATGGACTTTAGCCATAAGATGCTTTCTATCCCTGATGGGACGGAAATTGTCCTGATCGACTGTGGCTGTTGCGGCATGGCAGGTTCATTCGGCTTTGAAAAAAACCATTATGAATTAAGCATGCAAATCGGGGAGCTGTCTTTATTTCCGGCCATCCGTAAGGCGGAATCTGATGCCTGGATCGTAGCGGCCGGAACAAGCTGTCGCCAGCAGATCGAAGATGGAACCGGACGTCATGCCCTGCATCCGGTTGACGCACTTTTCCGGTACCTGAAACCGGTTTTGCAGTAAAAAATCCCGGTTGACGCCAAAGAAAAAGGCTTGTCTGCTCCCGCAAACAAGCCTTTTTTTCGATATCAGCTGAATATTACTTTTTGGCGTCCGCATCTTTATCTTCAGCAGCGTCTTCTTCCTTATCCGCTTTCTTGGCTGCCTTTTTTGCAGGCTTCTTTTCCTCCTTCTTTGTGGTTTTGGCGCGCGTTTTCTTCGCGGGCTCTTTCTTCTCCTCAGCAGCTTCCTCCTTAGCAGGTTCTTCCTTGACAGGTTCTTCCTTGGCAGGTTCTTCCTTAACAGGTTCTTCCTTTGCACCCTTTACAGCCTTTGCAGCCTTTTCTGACTTTTCCTCTTTTTCTTCAGTCTGCTCTTTTGCTTCAGCTGCCTCTTTCTTTTCCTCTTTCTTTTCCTCTTTCTTTTCCTCCTTCTTCTCTTTCTTCTTCTCAGCAGCAGCTCTTGCTTCAAGCTTCTTTATCGCTTCCTCTTTTTTGGCTGTTTGTTCTGTTTTTTCAGATTTTTCGATTTCTGATTTCAGGTTTGCCAACACATCAAGGTCGCCAAGGGTTGTTTTCTCCAGGCTGTCTTTCATTTTCTTGACAACTTTCTTGGTTGCTTTTTCCCTGGTTTTCTTTTCAGATATTTCTGATGCCCTTTCGGCATATTTCACATCCTGGAAGACTTTCGTATGGGAAACCACAATCTTCTTGCTTTCCTTATTAAACTCAATCACTTTGAAATCAAGGGTCTCATCCATCTTGGCAGCAGTGCCGTCCTCTTTTACGATATGCCTTGTCGGAGCAAATCCTTCAACACCGTATGGCAGGGCAACAATTACTCCCTTATCGGATGTACCAACGATTGTTCCCTGGTGTACTGAATCAATAACGAATACAGACTCAAATACATCCCATGGATTCTCTTCCAGCTGTTTGTGGCCGAGGCTCAAGCGGCGGTTTTCCTTATCAACGTCAAGAACAACCACTTCGATGCTTTCACCGATCTTGGTAAATTCGGCGGGATGCTTGATCTTCTTGCTCCAGCTCAGGTCGCTGATGTGGATCAGTCCGTCAACACCCTCTTCCAGCTCAACAAAAATTCCGAAATTGGTAAAATTGCGAACAGTAGCGGTTGTTTTTGTACCAACGGCATATTTCTCATGGATATTCTCCCATGGATCGGGTATAAGTTGTTTGATACCAAGCGACATTTTGCGATCTTCACGGTCGAGGGTCAGGATCACGGCCTCCACTTCGTCACCCACTTTCAGGAAATCCTGAGCGGTGCGCAGATGCTGCGACCAGGACATTTCCGAAACGTGGATCAAGCCCTCTACGCCTGATGCAATTTCTATGAAAGCACCATAGTCGGCAATCACGACAACTTTTCCTTTTACTTTATCACCAATCTTCAGCTCCGGATCAAGCGAATCCCACGGATGTGGTGTAAGCTGTTTCAGACCCAGTGCAATGCGCTTTTTGTTCTCATCAAAATCAAGGATAACCACATTGATCTTCTCATCCAGCTTGACAATTTCTTCGGGATGGTTGATACGGCCCCATGATAGATCCGTGATGTGAACGAGACCGTCAACGCCACCGAGGTCAACAAATACACCATAGGATGTAATGTTCTTGACAGTACCTTCAAGGATCTGTCCTTTTTCAAGCTTGGCAATAATTTCTGCTTTCTGGATCTCAAGCTCAGCTTCGATAAGTGCTTTGTGCGAAACGACCACGTTTTTGTATTCATGGTTGATCTTAACCACTTTAAAGTCCATGGTTTTACCAACATAGATGTCATAATCGCGGATTGGCTTCACATCAATCTGTGAACCGGGAAGGAAGGCTTCAATACCGAATACATCCACAATGAGACCACCTTTTGTACGGCATTTCACAAATCCCTGGATGATCTCGTCATTTTCTTTCGCCTGGTTAATGCGTTCCCATGAACGCAACGTGCGCGCTTTCTTGTGCGACAATACGAGCTGTCCCGTACTGTCTTCCTGGCTTTCGACGTATACTTCAATGGTATCTCCAATATCCAGGTCGAGGTTATATCGCAACTCCGCTGCGGGAAGGATACCGTCAGATTTGAAACCAATGTTTACAACAACTTCACGGGTGTTTTTTGACACCACGGTGCCATCGATCACTTCACCTTCACCAATGGATTTCAGCGTTTCTTCATAAATGTTTTCCAGACGCTCACGTTCCTCTTTGGAATACAGGTCCTGTTTTGTATCAGCAGCATCCCAGTCAAATTCTCCGGGCACCTGCTCTTCAAAAACCGGTTTTTCAGCTTTTTCAGGTATCTGTTCTTCACCAATTGGTTTCTGTGAATCCTCAATGATCACTTCCACAGGGGCTTCCTCTTTTTTCTCTTCAGAAACTGCTTCTGAGATTTCAGCTTTTTCCTCTTCAGAGATTTGCTCCGGGGTCTCCTCGGCAATCAGCTCTTCAGGCTTTTCTGCTACAGGTTCTTCTTTAGGCGCTTCAACTTGGGGCGCTTCAGCCTTTTCTTCCTGTTTCTCAGGTTTTTCCTCACCTTGCGCTTCAGCCTTTTCTTCCTGTTTCTCAGGTTTTTCCTCACCTTGCGCGTCAGCCTTTTCTTCCTGTTTCTCAGGTTTTTCCTCACCTTGCGCGTCAACGCTCTTTTTCTCTTCAGCCTGCCCTTCGTTTTGCTGATCTTTGGTTTCTTCTACCGGCTTGTCTTCTTGAGAAGCGGTGTTTTTTTGTTCTTCGGACATTAATTAATAAAATTTCACTTGTGGTTATTTCGAAAATAATTTTCTTTTTTGTTTGTATTTTATTGATCCTTCGAAACAACCGGGTTAAACAATAAGAATTCAGGGCCCGCCAACGGGACTGCAAAGATAGAAAAAAATAACAAACAGAAAACTAAAAATCAGCACCTAAGAAAAACCGGCACTTGGTTCTGATCCGGTTGCCGCACTTTTTAGCTGTTTGGTTGGTTCATACAATGGTCGACAACCTGGATCATCTCATCAACATACTCAAATTCAACGCCTTTCAAATATATCGGATTGATCTCATCCACATTTTTACGATTTTCCTTCGACAGGATGATTTTTTGGATGCCGGCACGTTTGGCGGCCAGAATTTTTTCCTTAATGCCTCCTACAGGCAGTACTTTGCCTCTTAACGTTATTTCTCCGGTCATGGCCACACCCGGTTTGGCTATTCGCTTTGTGAATGCAGAAGCCAATGCTGCAAACATGGTGATACCGGCAGAGGGACCATCTTTGGGTGTGGCACCTTCCGGCACGTGGATGTGTACATTGTTTTTCTGGAATATGTCGGGATCTATGCCAAGGTCTCCTGTATGGGCTTTCAGGTATTCGTATGCCAGGGTAGCCGATTCCTTCATCACGTCACCCAAACTTCCGGTAAGAGTGAGTGCTCCTTTCCCCTTGCTGATGCTTACCTCCACAAAAAGGGTCTGTCCGCCGGCCATTGTCCATGCAAGTCCGGTCATCACACCTGAGATGTTTCCAGCCTGACTTTGATCACGGCTAAACCTGGGTGCTCCAAGGATACCGATCATGTCCTCAGGTTTAAGTTTTGGATCTTTATGCTTTCCAATCACAATGTCGCGAGCTTTGGCCCTGATAACTTTGGCAATGGTTTTTTCCAGGCTTCGAACGCCCGATTCCCGCGTATAATCCTGTATGATCTTCTCCAGCACTTTTTTGGAAAACTTAAGCTGATTTTTCTTTACACCATGTGCATCCAACTGCCTGGGGATCAAATGGCGACGAGCGATCTCCTGTTTCTCTTCCACAATGTACCCGCTGAGGTCGATCACCTCCATCCGGTCGCGCAAGGCAGGCTGAATACCGGCAAGCGTATTGGCTGTGGCAATAAACATGATGTTTGAAAGATCATACTCAACTTCAAGGTAGTTATCGTAGAAGCTGTTATTCTGTTCAGGGTCAAGCACTTCCAGCAATGCGGAAGAGGGATCTCCCGAGAAAGTTTTATATCCCACCTTGTCCACCTCATCAAGTACGAACACGGGATTAGAGGAACCGGCTTTTTTCAGGTTCTGGATGATCCGGCCGGGCATTGCACCTACGTATGTCTTCCGATGGCCGCGAATTTCGGCCTCATCGCGCAAACCGCCGAGCGACATCCGGATGTACTTCCTTCCGATTGCACGTGCAATGGATTTGCCAAGCGAAGTTTTTCCAACCCCCGGCGGGCCAACAAAACAGAGAATGGGGGATTTCATGTCCCCCTTCAGTTTGAGGACAGCCAGGTATTCAATGATCCTGTCTTTGATCTTTTCCAAACCATAATGATCCTCATCCAGAATCCGTTGAGCCTTTTTTAAATCGAAATTATCAGAGGTATACTCGTTCCAGGGAAGCTCAATCAGTGTTTCCAGGTAATTCATGTGCACCGTATATTCCATGGCAGCCGGATTCATCCGCTGCAACCGGGCAACCTCTTTCTCAAATATCGTTTTTATCTGCTTGCTCCACTTTTTTTTCTCAGCACGTTCTTTCAGATCATTGATCTGCTGCTGGTGCGGACTGCCACCCAACTCCTCCTGAATGGTTTTAAGCTGTTGTCCAAGGATGTAATCGCGTTGCTGCTTGTCGATGTCCACCTTAACCTTTGAATGGATCTGGTTCTTCAGTTCAACCACCTGCAACTCCTTGTTCAGGTTTTCCAGTACCAGGTTTGCCCTTTTGTTGAGGTCCGGGATATCAAGTAATTTTTGTTTTTCAGTGATCTCAATATTCAGGTTGGAAGAGATAAAGTTGACGAGAAACGCCGGGCTTTCAATGTTTTTCAACGCAAATGCCGCCTCGCTGGGTACATTGGGTGAAAGTTTGACAATCTGAATGGCCAGGTCTTTGATCGTTGAGATCAATGCGTCAAACTTCTTGTCTTTTGCAGGCTTTTGGGGTTCACCATAGGGTGTTACACGGGCCATGAAATAGGGCTCTGTCTGTGTAAGCTCGTGCATTTCAAAACGCTTCTTACCTTGAATGATAACCGTGGTATTGCCATCGGGCATCTGCAAAATCTTGATGATGTATGCTGCCGTACCCACCCTGTAAAGATCTTCAAAATCGGGATCTTCAACATTGGCATCCTTTTGGGCAACCACGCCTATGATCCTGCTTTGCTTGTATATGTCCCTTACCAGCTTAATGGATTTATCACGGCTTACCGTGATCGGTATCACAACCCCCGGGAACAAAACCGTATTCTTGATTGGCAGAATGGCCAACTCCCCGGGAATTTCTTCCGCTTCCATTTGTTGCTCCTCTTCCGTCGATAAAAGGGGAATGAATTCGCTGTCTCCGTCCATGCTATCCCTGCCAATATAAATATCCTGATCTGAAAAAATACCCATAAAATAATCGGTCAAATTGTCATTAATAATATGCAAAAAAGTCATGCGTGAACAGTTCCAATGTCAGACAAGATCAATAACCTTTTTTTAAGTGTTTGTTTTGATGGGTATTGAGTCTGATTCTGAAAATCAGGACTGATCAAATATCATCTTACATATAACGTGAACAAGCGTTGTGCCATTCTTTTTTGCACAAAAGTCATCCGCCCCCGTTTTTTTGTTGTTTATAGAAGGGTTTCTGATAGTTTTCAACTTCGTTCTCTCTGGTTCAGAGAATTGGATTACAATATCTTTCGATATCCGAGTGTATGGTCAAATACGTTCTTGAGGATTTGCTCATCAATGACGGTAAACTCTTTGTTTCGGCGCGCATACATACGCCGGGCAACCCTTACCGCCTTGTCAATGTTAAAGGTTGTAAAACCGGAAACGCTTCCCCAGGAGAAGGAGGGGATGAAGTTTCGCATGAATCCTGCGCCGAAGATCATGGCATTGACCCCTATTACAGTACCTGTGTTGAACATGGTGTTGATGCCACACTTGGTATGGTCTCCCATGAAGGTGCCGCAAAACATCATGCCGGTATTGACAAAACTCTCTTCGGCATAGTCCCAGAGGCGGACCTCATCGTAATTATTTTTCAGGTTGCTGGTATTGGTATCTGCACCCAGGTTGCACCATTCGCCGATAACGCTGTGACCCAGGAACCCGTCATGGGCTTTGTTGGTGTAACCAAAGATCACAGAAGACATCATCTCGCCGCCAACTTTACAATAAGGGCCGATGGATGATCCTTCATATATCTTCGCCCCCATCCTAACAACAGACCCTTCACCAATGCCAACAGGACCTTTAAT
>SKTA01000172.1 GCA_007122745.1 Bacteroidales bacterium | reverse complement strand
TTTCGAAAGCGGAACATATGTGTTTCCGGGCTTGGCCAAAAGCCATACTGGGCAATGCCAAAGCGCACCATGTCCATAATCGTGTTCGGATAGGTCAGTGCTGCAGCAGAACAGGCAGTATGACGCAATTCAGGCTGAAGTCCTTTGCGGGCAAAATACCTGTTGAACTTTCTGTACAAACTGATTTGGTTTTTTATGCGCAAATAGTTTGAAAGACTTTCCGCCCCCGCATAATGGGTACATAATCCCCTGATAACAAAATGCTCTTTTTCCTGTTGTAAGAAGTCAATCAAATCGTTAAGATTGTTATAATCAAAACCTGTTCTGTTGAAACCGGTTTCAACTTCAATATGAATGATCGCTTTTTTCCTGATTTTTTTGGCAACCTCCAGTGCTTTCTGCAAGCGACACATGTCGAACACAAAAAATTCAATCTGATTCTCGATTGCCCATTCCATTTCATCATCATCGATAAATCCCATGATCATTATCCTGCTTTTGGGAGATATCACCTCGTGAGCATCAAATGCCTCTTTTGCAGAAAAAACGGAAAAATGCCTTATTCCGGTTTCTTCGGCCATCGGTATGATGTTTTCAATTCCGTGACCATAGGCATTCCCTTTTATCACGGAAGAAAATAGCACATCCTTTCCGACGATCTTTTTCAGATAACGGATGTTCGATTTATACGCTTTTTTGCTGATCTCTATGTAAGAAGTGTTAAACATTTTTGTTGAGTTTTACCAGTTGATCTGCAATGTGAATGAACATGTTCACGCCGGTTTCCAGGATTTCATCGGGAAAGTCATAATCGTGGTTATGCAGGCTGGCGTGGTCTTTGCCGGCACCAATCCCAAAAAGCGCCCCGGGATATTCTGCAGTAAAATGGCCAAAATCTTCCGACCACCGGAAAGGCTTTTCGATATGAATTGATTTAGCTCCTGACCTGCTGATGGCTTGTTGGATGATTTCAGTAACCCGTGGGTTATTAATTGTTGCGGGAAACTCTTCCGTGTAGCTGATATCGCAGTTAATGCCATGCTTTTTTTGCAGTTTATTTATCAGTTGAACGGCTTTATTCTTCATTATTGCCATATCCTCATCAAAATAAGACCGTAATGTAGCCATCAGGAGCGCTTTGCCCGGATTCGTTCCAAAGGCAACTTCACCCAGGCGTGCATGGATGATGGTAAGTAACACGAAATCGTGAAAACCGGATTCCGATTGTGGGATATGCATTAAACCCTGCATCAGTTCTGTCATGATATGCACGGGACTGTTTCCCTGCTCGGGATGCGCCGCATGCGAAGACCTGCCTTGTAAATCCATGATCATACCGGTAGATGCCGAAGCGAATGGGCCTTCCTTGAATACAACTGCGTTTTTTTCGTATCCCGGCAGATTGTGCAGGGCAAAGGCATAATCGGGCCTGATGGCTTCAAATTTTGGATCGGAAATCACTTTTGCCGCACCCTGCCCGTTTTCCTCTTCAGGTTGGAAAAGCAATATGACTCGGCCTTCTGATGGTCTGATACTTTTCAGCATGGTTGACACGCCGGCCAGAATGGCCATGTGACCGTCGTGTCCGCACTTGTGCGACACATCCTGGTATTGGCTGCGATGCGAAAAACCATTCACTTCATCAATGGGCAACGCATCAAGATCGGCTCGCAACAAGACAGAAGGACCCGGTTTCCCGGAATTATACACCGCTGCAATACCAAATCCGCCCAGCCCTTCGATGATCTTGTCCGGATTACTCTCCTTTATAAATGATTTGATGCGTCCGGCAGTTTGCTCCTCATTGCCCGACAATTCAGGATATGAGTGAAGTGTTTTACGAAGTTTTATAATCTCTTTGAGTTGATTATTTCCGAAAACTGGAGGCATATTGGTTTTTTTTGCCAAAGTTAGGTTTTTTTGATTTTCTCATGAAACAATTAAGAACCCAAATGCAAATAGCCATCGCAGTTATTGATTATCTCTCCGATAATCGCAGTGTAATCGATTTGGTGATGTCCAGGGCTGTTGTAATTGTGCTCAGGTCCTGATAGAGCTCGCCGTTTTGGCCTGACCAGTGACTGTGACCGATAGGGAGCAATTCAAATTCAAGAATGCCGCTGTCGAGGTCAACAACAGCATCATAAACGAGGGCTGGCTGACTCGACGACATGTATTGCTCATCGCCCGGAAATTTGTCATTGGTCCAGTATTCATTCCAGTCCCAGCTCTGGTTGATCTCAAAGAGCACACGAAATTGCCTGAGGTCATCTTCAGGTGTCTGAGCGTGAACAATGAAACTGGCTTTCGGTGTAGGTCCTGTTATCCCATCGGGCATCGGATCATCCTGTGTTGGGAGGAAATAACCATCGTCGGCCTGCGCTCCTCGCTGGTGGCCCCAGTAGGGGAGGGCTGCAGGTCGTCTGACTGGACCGGGCATCCAGCGGCCTGTGGAAGGATCACCATGTTTGAACACTCCCTTACCAATCGATTCAGCAATGTATAAGGTTTGAACGTAATTGCCTTCCAAATCCTCAAGCCAGAGCGCCATGAGGGGATGGTTATGGGCGCTGCCCTTTTTAAAAATGATGTCAATATTTATTCCCCGGGCAGGATATTCCGCATGAATCGTATCCCAAACCTCAACCGGGGTTGAACGTTTCCTGAACAGCTGCTCCGCTTGCGCCTGTGCCGGCATGAGGGAAATCATTATGGCATGCAAAAGAAATGGGAAAATCAGGTTCCTGGCGGCAAACTTCATTTTTTGTGAATTGTCCATTGCGATCAGATGATAAAAATTATACCTACACTTGGCAAAATGTTGCCTATTCTATTCTCCAGTTTTTGTAATTCGTAGCGCTCTATTCCATTATCATCAATAAAAATAACGGGATTTCCTGCTTCATCCGTTTTTCTGATATAATTTGGCGCTTGCCGTGCTTTAAAATTATAAACATTTTGTATATCCAGATACAACATCAGCGAAAAACCCGAAAAATAATATTGCTTGTCGATTCTCATGTCCAGCTGATGAAATGCAGGAACACGTTCACTGTTAAAGTTGGCCCAGTCGAGATAAGTGATACCCTGGGCATCCCAGGCATCCCTGATGCCCGACAGTTCCAGATCAACCGGGGTAAAGGGTGCACCGCCACTGTAGCGCCACTTGAATCCAATCTCCCAGTTTCGGGGAAGCTTGCGTAAACCTGTCAGGTTCAGAATATGCCGGTTGTCCCAGGCAGAAGGGATGTAATCATTCTTAAAGTCTTTGAATTCACTACGAACAAAGGTATAGGACAGGATCACGTTCCAGTTGAAGAAATCCTGATTTCTGTAAAACAGTTCGGCACCGTAGGCGCGTCCTTCAGCAGTGGAAAGCACCTCTTCGCCTCCGACCACACCAAAATCGGCAGATCTGCTGCCCAGTGCCACGGAATCATTCACGGAAAAGGGATAATTATTGTATTGCTTGTAAAACCCCTCCAGCGACAGGGTAGTATTTACGGCAGGTTGTAATTCAATTCCTCCGACAATGTGGTCAACGGAAATGTATGTGAGGCCGTTTTCCCTGTTAACCAGTAAACCGTCATTGCTGCGAAAGCCCATGGTGGTGTATGCAGGCAGCTGATGATACCTGCCGGTGTTGAAGTTCAGAAAGAGCTCTTCTGTCAGTGCATAGGATGCAGAAAATCTGGGTGATAACTGATCAAGAAGATTATTCATATCGCCCGAGTAGTTGTTTGCATCACTTCTGATGCCGAACGAGAGGGTCAGGCGTTCATTCATGAACCTGCGATTGACCTGGCCAAAAACAGACCACTTGAACATATCAAAATCGGTATCATAATTAATCGCAGTCAGCTGGTTGTTACGAAATATAACCTGAAATGTATTGTTGAAGTAACGAGCGTACTCACCACCTCCTCCGAGATTTAGCTGATAATCACCGAGCGAAAAGGAGCGTTCATATCTAAACTTGTTCTCGATTTCGTCTGAACTATAGTCAAGGATACGATCCCTGGAATCGTCGTTGCCGGGATATTTGTATGCGATGTTGCGCAGCATGTTGCGGCTCAGCACCCAGGTTTGTGTGCCATTCTGACGGAACTGTCGGTAAACACCACCGATTGCATAGTTCCATTGTTCATTTTCGGGTAGAAAGTCAAGGATAAAGCGTTGCTCTTCCGTTTCATTGGCATCCAGATTCAACACAG
>SKTA01000150.1 GCA_007122745.1 Bacteroidales bacterium | reverse complement strand
CTTCCTTCATCTGTTCATCAGACAAAACGGGAGTCATAATGAAAACGGTTTCATACTGTTTGAGCATTTTTTCGAGTTTAATGTGTTTATAATGATTTAATTAATGAGGCGCAAAGGTAATGTTTTTTTTGAAATAAGTTGAGATGTTTAGTTGTTGAGATGTTTAGATGATTTCTGTTTGTTGACGTTTTATGGTTTAAAATACTGTATAATATCGACAAAAAGAAAATTGTAATCAACAATTAATAGGTTTTGATTTTTTTATATTCCACAATCCTGTAATAATCGGTTGGATAGATGCCTACAGAGATAAGTATCTGCCGCAGGGTGAATTTTACGTTTAGTTGCTTTACCTCCCCAAATTGATCCAGGTCAAAGGTGATGAACTTTTCGCGCATGGCGGGATTGCGCCAATGTGCCCTGAAGGTATCATAATGCCAATGTTCCAGATCGGCGATCATTTCATCATCATCCCAAAGTTGCATAACCAGTTGGCCATGTTCACCCATGCTTATTTCAGCATCGTCATACACGGGGTGGTGATAGATGCCGGTGTATGCTACCGGTGGCAGGGTAGGGGATGTGCCGTAAACGCGCCTGTCTTCAATCTCTGCTCTTCTTTCCAGTGCTTCCTTTTTATCATTTTCATATTGATTGAAAAAGTGGTCGTGCCAGTCCTTGTCAACATCTGTTTCCAGCAACGCATCAAGGATGAAATTCCTTACGGCTGGCCGAAAGTTGCAAAACAGGTTGCTTGCAATGATGATGCCCAGTTCTTTTTCCGGTACCAGGACAAGCAGTGATGTCATGCCGTCGTTGGCACCGCTGTGCTGTGCAATTCGGTATCCTTCATAATGCCGCAAACCCCATCCATATCCATAACTGGTGATCTTTCCCTTGAATGGATCGTTAATCGGAAGGCTCTGGCGGGGTTGAAAGATAGCCTTCATCTGTTCCAAGCTCACAATTTCTTGTCCCATGTACACACCGGGTGTGTCAAGATTCAGAATCATCCATTTGGCCATATCGCTTACGGAGGCCATGACAGAAGCTGCCGGCCCAACGTTGTCGAAGTTGCGTTCAGGTATGACCACAATTTGTCCATCTATTTCCTGGTGGGGATATGCAACATTTTCATCTTCTGTAATTTGTGTGACAGAGGTGCGTGTACTACCCATTGTTAATGGCTGAAAAAGGCGTTCTGTCATAAATTCATCCCACGACATACCGGAGACTGCTTCAATCACCAGTCCGGCAACCATATACATCATATTGCTGTAAACGTATCCTGAACGGAAGTCCGCTTCAAATGGCTGATGCTTTAGAAAACCCATGATCGTTTTCGGATCCCTGTCTGGCATAAACCGTAGCCTGTTGCCTGTCATCCGGCCGATGCCAACCTGATGCGACAGGAGGTCACCGATCGTTACCCTGTCGCTGATCCATGGATCACTGAGTTCAAACCAGGGCAAGTGGTCGCGTACACGATCATTCCAGTGCAGCTTGCCTTCATCAACAAGAATTGCGAGTGCAGTGGCGGTCATGCCCTTGGTTAGCGAAGCCACGCCAAAGATGGTATTTTCATCTACAGGATCATTACTGTCCAATTTTCGCACGCCAAAGCCACGGGCATACACCATTTCTCCATCCTTCACAACGGCTACTCCCATCCCTGGAGTTCCCCAGCTTTCCATACCGCGCTCCATGAAGGCCGGCAATTCTGCAAGCTGTTTTTCTACACGCTCCTGTGCTGTCTGCTGTGAAAATGCCGTGACAGTCAGCCATGCAATCAGGGTTGTAAAAACGGTGATGTGTTTCATGAATTGGTTATTGGTTGAATGGTTGCTGCAAAGATACAAAGCATATATGAAACGCCCATATCGAAGATTCTTGACACACAGGGGGAAGATTATTCAAGCTCGAAGGGTTTGCGGCGGAAAAGATGGAAGCTGGAAGGAAGAAGTGGCTTAAGCGACTTAAGCGAGGATGAGAGGAAGCGACAGTTTAATCATCCGCAATGAACAGGGATTGACCTGTCAGCAGTCATTTTAAAAGTACCAAGGTAAACACAGCACTTGGGCTGTGTACCAAAATTATAAACACATGAATTGTTATCCTATCAGGAGATATTTCAGAACCTGTGCTGATACCTCAGTACGGCGTGAAACTCATTGTATTTTCTGCCCCCTTCATAGTCGGGCCGGCTGAACAGGCCTCTGATATTCAGGCGCAGTGGGTTGCCGTTTTCAAAGCGATAGGATGTGGTCAGATTAATAGAATATTGATGAGACCATTGCTCAACCACATATTCGCCATCAATAAAATCATTGCCATTTTGCAACGTATTGTGGACGGCATGCCTGATGATACCGTCTGATAAAAGATTTTCCAGATCAGGATCGGTAATAATGCGGACAAACTCAATACCATTTCTTGACCACCCCAGGTTGATGTTTGTGGTAAGCTTTCGGTCAAAAAAAGAATAACCGGTGGAAACATTTAATGCATTGCCTATGGCACTTCCGGCTTCGGTGTTGTTTTTCATGAGATTCCCGGAGAAACTCATGGATAAACTGCTGGGTAATGTGATGTTATAGTTAACCCCTACTGTGGTGTTATCGAAATCGCTTCCCGGCCTTTCTCCCTGTAGCACCATCATGCTTTTGTCTTCCAGTATCTGGTAAGATCCATTTATTGAAACTGAATGGGAGGTCATGTCTCTTTGAAGGATCATGGTTGGTGTGATCATGAAATTGCGGGAAATCAGGTCGGTATGTAGTTGGTCAGCGATTGGGTTGCCGGCATCTACCGGTTCATTCACGTTAGACATTTGCATAAACGACAGATTGAGGTTCACCCTTTGTGTAATACGTAAGGCAAGTGTTGTGGATATCTGTTCGCGTTGAAGAGTTGATATTTTATCATCCATCAGATTGTTGCGTGCGGAGTTGTGCATCCCCGAAAGATTTGCCCGCCCTTCGAAAAGGCGAAACTGTCCTCTGATGCGGAATGACTCATGGTCGCTTCTGATCCTGCCCAGTCCGAGGGATCGGAATCCCGGTTGCACACGCTCGTAACCTCCATTTAGTCTGACAGGTCCGAGTCGTAGCTGGCCGGATACTTCAGCTGCATAATCCAGTCTCGTACTGTTGTTTATTGTGATCAAATCGGTAAGCCAGTCAAAATCGTCGAGCTCGCTAATTTCCAAAGCAGAACCCCTTCTGTCGCGGGTAAATGCAGAAACGGTTGCATTCCCGCCCAGTCTGAACCGCCCCTGAAAAAATGAGAGTTTCAGCTCAGGGGTAATATTTATGTTTTGTGCAGGTAGTATCTCTCCCGGTTTTTCTATTGACTCGGCTACGTCGTATGCATATACGCCGGAGAGGGCAAATTCCGTTCCCTCCCTGTTGCCAAAGCCGATGCGCGTTGCATACAGCCATCTTTCGAATGACGGTTCCCTGAAGCCGATCTCGTCGGTAAACTCAACAGCTCTTCTGGTGCGGCCACCGGTGAGTGTGAGTGAGAACCATGCTGGGTTTATGTCGATCATCCCCCCTGTGACGCTGACACCTCCCAGGCTGTATTTTGAGAAATTTGGAGCAACTGTTCCTGCTGCAACGGTAAGCCATCGCCAGCTGCCCTGAAAGTTGAACTGGTTCATCGATTGCCTGAACCTGTTGTCGTCGGTAGAGTATAAAATGTTTATTCCCGATTGAAAACCAAGAATGCTGAAAGTCGAATTGAATTGTACCTGCCCCAGCCCGGGTGGCCTGCGGGGATCAATGCCGTTTACCATGTATCCCTCGCTGATAAGGGACAGACTTCCGCTGAAATCAAAGGGGCGAATGTCTGTTTCTCCGATGGTGGTTGGCTCATCTGCCAATACATGAATGCCGGACATTACTAAAAAGAAGAGCAGGACAACCGACAAAACGCCAGGTATCCGGAATGCGTTTTTTTGATTGGTATATCTATTGAACATGGTCTTTGGTTTCTGTCAAACTTAAGTTGATTTGTTTCAGATCAGGGGCTAATTGTTTTGATTCACTGGTCTTACGGGTGACCCCGGACTGCTTTCATTTCCAGATGTATCAACTGCCCGCACCCGGTACCACATATCTGCGCTACCGGAAACATCCGTAAAACTTGTTTCTGACAGCAATTCTTCATGTACTGGCTGAAACCTGCCTGTGGGTGCATTTGCCCTGTATACTTTAT
>SKTA01000053.1 GCA_007122745.1 Bacteroidales bacterium | reverse complement strand
ATGATGCCGAACAACACGTGCATCTTTTTCTCGATGAGAAATTACAGCACGCACAGTCGATAAGCTTTCACCCCTGTATCAACACCGCCTCCCTTGTCATCAAATACAGTGATTTTCTGCGTTTTCTGGAGCATTGCGGAAATAGTTGGGAGTACTTTTAAAATAGCAAATTAGCAGATGAGCAGTGGTGCAAAAAGAAAATTTACCACAGAGACACAAAGAACACAAAGAAAATTTACCGCAAAGGCGCAAAAATCGCAAAGAAAGAAAGAAAACAAAGAACAAAAAACAACGAACAAAGAATCGCCCCTGCTACGCCAGGAAGGCGATGAGCACGCCTGCGGCAACGGCCGAGCCGATGACTCCGGAGATGTTGCTGGCCATGCAGTACTGCAGAATATGGTTTCCCGGGTCGTGTTTTACGGCAATCTCGTTGGCAACTCTGGAGGCCATGGGCACGGCGCTGAGTCCGGTAGCTCCGATCAGTGGGTTGATCTTTTTGCCGGCAAACAGGTTATAAACCTTAACAGCCAGAATACCGCCGGCCACTGAAATGGCAAATGCGATCAGTCCACCGAAAATAATTCCCAACGTTCGGATGTCAAGAAAGGTAGCTGATGTCATGGTGGCACCTACCGCCAATCCCAGGAAAATCGTGGCCGTATTCATGATCGGTCCGCTGGCCGCTTCTGACAACCTTCCCGTGGCCACGCCGATCTCTTTAATAAGGTTTCCAAACATCAGCATCCCGATTAGGGGCACTGCAGTTGGAACAAAGAAAGCCACCAGTATCCCCAGCACGATCGGAAATGCGATCTTCACGGCGGCGATGTTTTTGATGGTCGTTTTCGGAGGATACAGCTTGTCCATTTTTTTCATGTTGATGGAAAGCTCCTTTTTGGAGCACAACATCTTTGCAATAGGGGGGATGATCACCGGCACCAAAGCCATATATGAATATGCTGCAATTGCTATTGGACCAAGCATGTGAGGTGCCAGGATGATCGAGATATAGATGGCCGTCGGACCGTCTCCACCACCGATTATTCCCAGTGATCCCGCCTCCTGCGGCGTAAAACCGACGGCAATGGCGGCAAAGAAAACGGTGAAAATACCCAGCTGTGCGGCAGCTCCAAACAGCGATAAGCGCAGGTTGCGCAGCATCGGCCCAAAATCGGTGAGGGCACCGACACCCAAAAAGATGATCGGGGGCAGGAAGCCTGTTTTGATGAGCATGTAATACAGGTAGTTCATGATGCCGTATTCACCAGCGATCTCGATCAGCGTCATGTAGCGTCCATCCTCAAAGCGGACCATCTCCTCCGGCACAATGCCCATTCCGGCACCGGGAAGATTCGCAAGGATCACCCCAAAACCGATCGGAACCAGCAAAAGGGGTTCATATTTCTTACGAATGCCTAAAAACAATAGAAAAATGCCGATCACCAGCATCAGCAACATGCCGGGCTGGGTCCATAACTCACCGAAAGCTGTGATTTCGTATAGTTTTTTGATTGAATCCATCGATTCTGTTTTGATGTGAAATGATTCCGGGTATTGGTTCAGCTGATTACAAAGAGTACATCATCCTCAATGATGCCACTGCCGTTTGCCGGAATGACTTTTTCGATCCTGCCGCTGAATTCACTTCGAATGGTGTTGTAAGTTTTCATCGCTTCTATGTAACCAAGCACATCACCCTCTTTTACAACATCTCCCTCCTTGACGGGTGTTTCTGAAGCCTCTTTGGTGAGGTAGAAGTTTCCTGAAAGGGGGGCGATGACCTCCAGGCGGTTGTCTGAGCCTTTTTCTTCCTTAGCCGATTCTTGTCCGACAGTTTGCTTTTTTGGATTTGCATCGCCTTCTTTTTCATCGTACGACAGTGTCACCTTAAACTGTTCACCGTCAACGTCAACAAAAAGACTTTGGGGCAACATAGCGGTTTCTGTTTGCTGTGGTGCTGCCGGTGCCGGTTTTGCTTTTTTATAAAGTCCGCTACCCTCTTGTTTCCTTTTGTTTAAGTCCTTTACAAAAGCTTCCTTGGCTGCACCAGACTTGTAGTTTCTATATTGTTCGGGATGCATCGCCAGCTCGAAGAGTTCTTCATCATCCTTGCCGTGGTCCCAGCCGTTCTCATCCATCTCCATTTTAAATTCATCCAGCTTATCGGGGTAAAGTTCCTGCGGATTGCCCGTAAAAAACTCCTTGCCCTCTTTTTTGGCCAGTTCAATCAATTCCGGGTCCAGTTTTCCGGGTAATTTACCCAGTTTGCCGGTCAGCATATCCCATACGTTATCCGGAATGATCTCCCAGCGGTCGCCTCCTTTGATCATCTGGGTTACGTTGATAACGGCCAGGTTTTTTACGTACTGGCTGAAAGGTGTGACCAGTGGCGGATAGCCTACCATTGGCCAGATGTGTTCCACTTCGTTAAACAGCTTTACCAGCAGTTTATCCTGGTTGAGAAGTGGTTTGCCATTTTTTTCGAGCCATCGGTTCAGGTCGGTCAGGTTGTTTTCCAGGTCTGCCATCAGCGATCCCATCATGCCGCCCGGCAATCCGGATGAGATGAGCAGGGAGTTCATCTGGCGGTTGGCCGGGTTTATGTAATATCCGAGGAAGTCTTCCATGAATTCCTGGTGCATGCTTCGCACTTTCATGTAGGCGTTCATGTTCACCTCCGGTACTTCAAAACCTGCATCTTTCAGCATAGCTTGTACGGCGAGCAGATCCACGTGTCCGGTTCCCCAGGAGAGGGGTTCCATGCTCACGTCGATGTATTCGGCACCGGCGCGGGCCACCTCCAGGATGGATGCCATGGCAAATCCCGGACCTGAATGGCTGTGGTATTGAATGGGGATGTCGGGATGATGTTTCCTGACCCCTTCCACGATCTTTCCGAGCCAAACCGGACGTCCGATCCCTGCCATGTCCTTCAGACAGATCTCGTCGGCACCCCCTTCAATGATCTTGTTTGCCAGGTCGACGTAATATTCGACGGTGTGCAGGTCAGAGAAGGTGATGCTAAGTGCTCCCTGTGCGATCATTCCTGCCTCTTTGGAATATTGAATGGAGTCAATCAGGTTGCGGTAATCGTTCATGCCGCAGAAGATGCGCATCACATTGGTGCCCTGCGCTTTTTTCACTTTGGGCATCAGCCGGCGCACGTCAGCCGGCACCGGTTGCATCCGGATGCCGTTGAGCGAACGTTCGAGCATCTGGCATTCGATGCCGGCGTCGTTAAACGGTTTTGTCCAGGCACGCAGGGCCTTGTTCGGGTTCTCACCAAAAAGCAGGTTGATCTGTTCAAAGCCGCCGCCGTTGGTTTCGATGCGGTCAAAGCAACCCATTTCGATGATGTGTGGTGCAACTTCCGTTAACTGGTCGACGCGTGGCATGTATTTGCCAACCGATTGCCACATGTCGCGGTACATTAAGGAGAGTTTTATTCTTTTCATATGTTTATATTTCCTTAAATATTTAATAATCTGTGCTTTGTAAGTTTGCCCAAGATCAGGAACTGATGTTAGATGTTAGATGTTAGATGTTTGATGTTTGATGTTTGATGTTTTTCCCCAACCTCTAACCTCCAATCTCTAACCTCCAACTTCCAACCTCCAACCTCGGGTTTGCATAATCATTCACCTGTGTGTCAAAAATCCTGTCATTACGTGTTGGGGTATCATAATATAAGTCGGATGTTGGTTGTTTAGTGTTTCTCGATGTGAACCCCTTTTGCCTGTCCGCCTGTGATGTATTGCACGGCAGCGGTGATTGCCGCGATCTTTTTCTTGTGTTCGGGGGGCGGGTCGTCGGGTTGGTCGGGAATTTTGGGCTGAATTTCGTGGAGGAAGGTGTTCACGAACCATATGATGACTTTGCCGCTGGCCATCACCACCATCAGCACGAAAAAGACGGTAAGCAGTCCGAGAATAAACACCTGAGCCGGAAGTCCCATTAATTCAATTTTTTTTCACAAGTGGCAAAGATACGAAAAAGTGGGATTATTGGATGAATGGTGGATGAATGGTGGATGGGTGATTTGTTTGTTGTTTTTTGTTTTTTTTCTTTGTTTTTTGTTAAAGATTTTTATCTGCGTTGATCCGTTGTATCCGTGTTATCCGTGTGCTATATGATCAATGTTTATCAACAAATTACACAAATTGTATCGCAAATTTTCGCAAATTATAATTCGGTATATCAGTTTTTGATTATCAT
>SKTA01000015.1 GCA_007122745.1 Bacteroidales bacterium | reverse complement strand
CGGCAACGACCATCGGACCACCACTGTCTCCCTGACAGGAATCCTGACCCGGCGCACCGGCAATGATCATGTCGGTAGTGATCTGGTGCGGGCTGTAACTGGTTTGACTAACGTGTACGATCGGTACTTCAATGGCTTGAAGTATGTCGGGACCCGGACCACCGAAAGAGAGGGCACCCCAGCCGGAAACCTTTACCATTTCACCAATATCTGTCATGCCGTTGTCTGCATCTAATTGTGAAACAAGGCCGACCTTGGCTTTGTTGGTGTCGCTCAGGTCGATTTCGCTGGAAAGTCTGATAAGGGCGATGTCATTTGGATAAGTACTGGTTGAGTAATCGGGATGAAGGATTAACTCCGCCACATTGTAGTAACTGCCCTGTTCAGGATTGCTCATCGACGTGAAGCCGGCGCGTATACGGACGTGGCCGGGTGTCAGATAGAAGTCATCACCATTCTGGTCCACCACCAGACAGTGGGCTGCCGTGAGTATCCATTCCTGGTCAATGATTGTGCCTCCGCACATGTGTGCGCCTCCAAACTGGGGTGTTAACTGCAGTGATACCTGCCAGGGGTAGTCGCGTATTAAAACATCTTCACCACCAACAATGCGACCTGCACCCCTTTGAAGCTGTTGCAGGAAGTATTCCACATTGCGTGGGTCATTGAAGAAATCATCCTCATCAATATGCTCTTCCAGGTATTTTTTCTCGTCGGATAACTGGATCTGTGAAGCATCCACTTCAAACAGCTGGGCATTCAAACCCTGTGGGATCATAAACAGCATTGTAAGTATCCATACACCGGTAACAATTTTTTCTCTCATGAATGTTTATTTTTAATTATTTTCAAAAGTTAATTTATGTGCAGAAATCGGTAATTGCAATTATTTGTATCATTTGATGGGTTTTCGGTCGAAGACTGGCTAATAAACTACAAATTTACATAAAATTTCTCATCGAAATAACAAAAGATAAACAGGAGAGCACCCTTTGTAGCGGAGAAATAATTCGCTGGTATTTGATGTGTACTGGATATAAATTGTATTATGACTGAATTACCGGTAGCTCAGGATAATTTTTTTTTTGGATGGCTTCAGGTGTGTTGCGGTTATTTCCGGAATAATTTAATCTCCTTGAAACCGGGTATGCTTCCATTCGGTTTGAATCGAACGGTTTTATTAATTCAAGGACTTCCTGCTCATTCAAATGGTTACCGATCCATTCCTTTTCCTTTTCCAAAGATAAGATCAGCGGCATTCTCTTTTTTCTGTTGTGGATAGCCTCCATCATTGTATTTGCAGGAGTTGTCATTACGCTGAAACTCTCTATGATCTCTCCGCTTTGTTTATTAATCCAGCTGTCAAAAATACACGCCAGTGAAAACAGATCATGGTCTTTCAGCCGGATGTAATAAGGGTATTTCTTTCCATTATAATCGCGCCATTCAAAAAAGCCGCTGACAGGTAAAAGTCCCCGTTTTGATCGAATGATGCTTCTGTATGAAGGTTTTTCAAAAACGGTTTCTCCCACGGCATTGAGCGTCCCTTTTCTAATTTTTGTTCCTTTTTCCTCATCTTTAACCCAAAATGGGATCAGACCCCACTCCTTCATTCGGATGCCCTCTCCGGTTACAATGGGAAGTTCAGGATGGGTAAATGCACTGAGAAAATAATATTCCGGCAACTGGTCCAATTTGTTTTTGGGATGAATTGGATCCTTCCATTCAGGAGGCAACATGTTCTTATACCTTTCAATCAGTCTGGATTGCTTTTTTTCAAGGTATGCAACGGAATAGCACATTTTTCCTGACAGTTTGGGAGCCTTAATCTTAATCTTAATCTTAATCTTAACCTTAACCTTAACCTTAACCTTAACCTTAACCTTAACCTTAATGCTTGCATTATTTATCCCACCCACCGTCCCACTAGCAGTTACCTTGCCTATATTAATTGCATTGTTAACTATGATTGAAATCCTTTCAGGACACAAAAATACAATAAATTATCAATTATGAAAAATAATATAACAAAAGAATTATAATATTTGTTTAATGGGTTTTTTTTACGTACTAAATGGTTATAGTTTATGAGTCCAGTTTTTCGCTGAGCGACCTGAATCCCTTACCTAATATTTCGGAAGCTTCAATTACCGTAACAAAGGCGTCAGGATCGATTTGATTAATAAAGTCCTGGAGGATGGCAACTTCCCTGCGCGTTACATTGACAAATATGATCTTTTTCTCATCACCGTTGAACAACCCTTTCCCTTCAAGGAGGGTTCCTCCCCTGTTCAGATCTGTTAAGATTTTTTCAGCAATTACTTCATAGCGGTCTGAGATGATGAACAGGGTTTTTTCATAAGAAAAGCCTTCCAGCACAATATCTATGACCTTTCCGGTTATGAAAATTACGATCAGCGAGTACAATGGGATTGTCCAGTCGCCAAATGCAGCCAGCCCCATGAACACGATCAGTGCGTCAACAATCATCAGGCTTTGTCCGAGGGGGATCCGTGTGTATTTGGTCATCAGCATGGCAATGATGCTGCTTCCGCCGGAGGTGGCTTTGGCCTTAAAGATTAACCCGAGGCCCAGTCCGATCAGTACACCGCCAAATATGCTTGCCAGAAGTGGCTCTATCCCTTCCAGCGGTTCATTTCCTGTAATGATTATTAATCCGTCTATAAACCCGGAGGCAAGTACAAAACCGACAACTGTTTTGACGCCAAAGCGCGGTCCCAGTAATTTCACACCGATTATCATCAGCGGAATATTCAGGATAAGTCCCGTTAAACCGACAGGAAAACCCAACAAATGATACAGGATGATCCCGATGCCGTAAACACCACCAGGAACAAATTTATAGGGGCTAACGAAGAGCACATATCCGGCGGCCATGATAAAAGCACCAATGGTGATCAAAGTATATGATTTGAACCACCTTCTGGAAAATTTTTTTTCTTTATTCAAAAAAGCCATTTCAGAAAATTTAGATTAACTTCGTGAGGATTTTTAAGCGCGCAAAGATAATTGATTTTTTGATGGAAACACACCCTCCGAAAAGGCATTTAAGGGCATTGATCTCCGTATACGATAAAGCGGCCTCAGCAGCGCTTGTGGAAGCATTGCATCAACTTGACATAGAGCTTTTATCTACCGGAGGTACCCAAAGTTTTATCCGCGAGATGGGAATACCTGTTCGCGCTGTTGAAACAGTTACAGGTTATCCATCAATCCTGGGTGGGCGTGTCAAGACTTTACATCCTTCCATTTTCGGAGGGATACTTGGCAGAACCACTCACGAAGAAGACCTTCGTGATTTGGATGAACATGACATTGAACCAATTGATGTCGTTGTGGTCGATCTATATCCTTTTGAGCAGACAATTAAAGCGGGCGCATCCCATTCGGAGATCATCGAACAGATTGATATCGGTGGGGTCTCTCTGATACGTGCTGCTGCAAAAAATTTTGAACATATTCTTGTTGTACCCGGATCGGTTTACTTCAAAAAGGTTATTGATCTGCTAGTCAAGAACCAGGGGATGACTTCCATTCGCGACAGGCGTGAAATGGCTGCAGCAGCCATGCATGTGTCTTCCCATTACGATACGGCCATTTTCAATTACCTGAATAATGGTACAATCAATGTATTTAAAGAAAGCATCGATCTTTCCACCACCCTCAGATATGGTGAAAACCCCCACCAGCAGGGATGTTTTTACGGAAAACCGGATGAAGTCTTTGAGCAATTGAGCGGTAAAGCGATATCTTACAATAACCTGTTGGATATCGATGCAGCGATGGGATTGATGACCGAATTTTCATCTCCTACATTTGCCATTATTAAACATACCAATGTATGTGGCATTGCTTCACGCGAAAACATTGAAGAAGCATGGGAGCTTGCTCTGGCTGCAGATCCGGTATCAGCATTTGGAGGGGTTTTGATCTCCAACAGAAACGTTGATGTAGCTCTGGCACAAAAGATACATGACTTGTTTTTTGAGGTTTTGATGGCCCCATCATTTGAGGATGAAGGTATTGAACTGCTGCAATCCAAAAAGAATCGCATACTGCTAAAGACAAAGTCTTTTTTGATGCCTGACGTCCGGTTTCGAAGCATTCTTAATGGTGTGCTTTGGCAAACATCCGATCATAAAAACAGCATCCCGGAACAATGGAAGCTTCAGACAAAAAATAAACCCGGAATAGATGAAGAAAAAGACCTTGTTT
>SKTA01000027.1 GCA_007122745.1 Bacteroidales bacterium | reverse complement strand
ATTTTTCGTATCAGCAATTTGTTTACATATGTTATCTAAATTTATTATTTTACATTTGTAATAAATATTTATATTGGTTATATTATCAGTTTTTTAATGGTGTTCATATACATTTGTAAACAGTATGCTAATTTACATTTGTATTTTATATGTGTTTGTAATTTTTGTTTCACTTTGTAAACATTGTTACTAATTCATTTTTGTAATTTCCCATCTCCTCACCCATAGATTAAGATTGAGGCTGAAAAAAATCTCGGGAGATCCTTCACTTCGTTACTAATGACATCTTTTAAAAAAATACGATATGTTACTACATATTTATTGTTTGTTATCGGCTTCCGATTGTAATTGGCTAAGACAGCAAACAATCTTTGCGTGCTTTACGTGAAAACCTTTTGCGGCCTTGCATGGAATTTTTTGTTCCTCGCAAAAGCGCAAAAAGCGTCCAAATCGTTATACAAATTCAAAAATTGATTATCGACAATCGTTAATTGAAAATCGGTAACCGATCTACTGCTCATACAGAAGTTCTGCCTGGTATCATATAGAGACCAGGGTGAATATCGGCAGGAAAAAGGGATAAATCTTTAGGATTCTATAAATCCACCGCACACAACATCATCTCCATCGTATAATACAGCAGATTGGCCGGGTGTTATGGCAGAAACAGGTTCTAACAAGAGAACGTTCAAAATAGCTTTGTTCTGATCGAAACTGACTTTGGCCGGATGGCCGGGGTCTTTATAGCGGATTTTTACGGTCAGTTCCGTGTCGTCAGGAACATTTTTAAATTTTATGAAATTTATGCCGCTGACGGAAAACTGATTTTTGTAGGTGTCATTTCTGGATCCCAGAACAATGGTATTTGTTTCAGGCAAAATTTCGGTAACATACAAGGGTTGTGGTGCAGCAATGTTCAACCCCTTACGTTGGCCGATGGTGTAAAATGGATAGCCTTTATGCTTACCAAGCACATTGCCCTGCTGGTCAACAAAATCGCCCTCCTTCACCTCTTCTTCAAGGTCGGTGACATTCCGTTTCAGGAAACCCCTGTAATCATTATCGGGAATGAAGCAGATCTCATAGCTTTCCCTTTTATCGGCAATTTCGATAAAGCCCCCCTCCCTGGCCATTTCCCTGATCCTGGTTTTGGTATAATTACCCAATGGGAAAAGTGTTCTTTCAAGTACCTCTTGCGACAATCCCCAAAGTACATAGCTCTGATCCTTGTCTGCATCCAGCCCTTTTGACAAAACTATCCGGCTGTTTTCGCGGCGCAAGCGGGCATAATGGCCGGTGGCTATGTACCGGCATCCCAGCTGGTCGGCACGACGCAGCAAGGCAGCCCATTTGATGTGTGTATTGCACAACACGCAGGGATTGGGCGTTCTCCCTTTGAGGTATTGATCAATGAAGTCGGTAACAATCAGTTTATTGAATTCTTCCCGTATGTCAAGCACATAATGGGGAAAACCCATGGAAACTGCCAGGTGCCGTGCATCATTTATCGAATCCAGGCTGCAGCAGCCGGTTTCCTTTCCCTGATGACCCACTTCATACTCCCAGGTTTTCATGGTTATCCCAACAAGCTCATAACCCTGCTCCATCAGCATCATCGCGGCCACACTGCTGTCGAGCCCGCCGCTCATTGCCATCAATACACGTTTTTCTGACATAGGAAAATATCTTGTTCGTTGTTTTTTGTTCGTTGTTTTTTTCGCATTGATCCGTTGCATCCGTATTATCTGCGTGTTATTTGATTTTTTGGGACACATATGACACCGATGCGACTGATTTACACGGATTTTTTATCCCGCTGGCGCGGATTTGCATTCCGTTCCTGACAGCCCAAGTGTTGTCCGTACCACTGTTCCTGTTGTAAACCGGCAGGCCGGCCAAGTCGGGCCTGCACTTCTTTCTTCTTTTCACTGTTTACTGTAATTCAAATAATTGAAAAATGCTAACAAATTACTAAACCAATGGTCAATCATATAACGATATGGGGCTGGAAAAGGTTTGATGTTTGAAATAAAAACCGTTACCATATTCAAACGATAACCAAACATATCGCTGAATGAGTCTCTTGCCATGATGGACTTTTTAGCTAATATTTCGGAGAAAGTCTCTTTTGGTCTGCACAAACATGCCTGCTCCCGGCTTTCGGTTGAAAGCATCCTGATGGCTTAAGCCCGGTGCAAAATAAACGGCATCAATGCATCCGCATCAAGTTTTGCCTCTTTTAAAATCCCTTTTATAAATTGTTCCCACGAAAATCGTTTTTTCTCTCGTTTTACAGATATTACCATCTCATCAGATCTGTCATTTTTGAAAAAATCCTCAATGGAAGCAGCAATTTCGGAAGGATCGGGAGGCACGACGTATCCTGCTTCATTGTGTTTCACCATTTCGGGCAGTCCTCCCACGCGGGTAACCAGCATCGGTTTGTTGAAATGGTAAGCGACCTGTGTAACACCGCTTTGTGTGGCATGTTTATAGGGTTGTGCAACAAGATCAGCGGCGCAAAAGTAATTTCGGACCTGATCATTGGGAATGAAATCGGTATGCCAATATATATGGTTCATTACCTTACATTCCCGGGCGAGGGCATGGTAGCTATCCGGTTTCACGTAAAACTCACCGGCCACCAAAAGCTTCAAGTTCAAATCCTTAAGTCGTTTGTCTCCCAGAGCACGGATCAGCAGGTCGAGCCCTTTGTATTCCCGGATAAAACCGAAGAACAGAATAATGTTTTCATTCGGTGGAATTTTCAGGTTCTTACGGGCATCCGCTTTTGACAAAGGGTCCCCAAAGTTGTCATACAACGGATGGTTATACAGTCCGATTTTTTCACGGGGCACGGCAAAGCTTTCCAGGTCACTCTGAACCTGCTTTGTCATGCAGACAAATGCATCGGGCTTGCTGACGAAATAGCGGGTCAACAGCCGGTCGCCCGGACGTTTCTCGTGCGGAATGATGTTATCGGTGATAGCCACGATGCGGGTATGTCGGTTTTTTTTCACGATGGTTGCAATCCGGCCAAGGCATGGGGCCATGAACGGCAGCCAGTAACGGATCAGTAGCATGTCCGGTTTCAACCGTTTCAGCTCCTTCCCCACTTTTTGCCAGTTCAGCGGGTTTATGCTGTTCACTTTTATCCTGATATCCAGATCATCGGGTTTTTCTTCATCCGAATGCTGACTTTTCCCGGGGAATAGAAATTTTGGGTATTGGAGGGAAAAGGTATAGATCGTCACCTGGTGCCCGGCATCCATAAAGGCACGTGCCAGGCGCTCGTTAAAGGTTGCAAGTCCGCCCCCTCTCAATGGGTGTGCCGATCCAAGTATGACAATCTTAAGCATGGAGGTAACGGTTATTGGTTGATAGGTGTTCTGAGGTTTGTCGTGGTTTGTTTAAGCTGATATACATTCCTGTCGGGCGCACTTCGGGAGATCAGTTCACCGAGGAAGCCGGCAATGATCAGCTGGGTTCCGAGGATCATAGCCAGCAATCCGAAATAGAATAGCGGACGTTCCGTCATTCGGTATTCCATAAGAAAGAACTTGCCATAGGCCAGATATCCGGCGATGAGAAATCCTGCCAGAAAAAGCAAAGTTCCGAACAATCCGAAAAAATGCATCGGGCGTTGCCCAAAGCGTGTCATGAAGCTGATGGTCAGCAGGTCAAGAAACCCTTTAAAAAAGCGGCCTGGACCATACTTTGTCTTGCCGTGTTTCCGTTCCTGGTGCTTTACAACCTTCTCGCCAATTTGTCCAAAACCGGCTCTTTTGGCCAAAACCGGAATGTATCGGTGCATTTCGCCGTACACTTCGATCGATTTAACCACCTGGCGGCTGTAGGCTTTCAGTCCGCAGTTGAAATCGTGCAGGCGAATGCCTGATGCCAGACGTGTTACGAAATTAAACAGCTTGGTGGGTATTGTCTTGGATAACGGGTCATATCTTGTCTTTTTCCAGCCACTTACCAGATCGTAACCCTCTTTGGTGATCATTCGGTAAAGCTCGGGAATTTCGTCGGGATTATCCTGCAGATCTGCATCCATCGTAATCACCACCTCCCCTTCTGCGTGCTGAAAACCCACATTCAGCGCGGCAGCCTTGCCATAGTTCCTGCGAAAGCTAACCCCATGCACGGTTGGATTGGCTGCTGCGAGTTTCTCAATAACAGTCCAGGAGCCATCATTGCTTCCATCATCCACAAAAAGGATCTCATAAGAGAAGCCATGGTTATCCATCACGCCGTCAATCCACTCGTAAAGTTCAGACAGAGAGGCCTCTTCATT
>SKTA01000181.1 GCA_007122745.1 Bacteroidales bacterium | reverse complement strand
TACGAAAATACAAAAAAACAACCGTTTTTCAACAAAGAGAATCTAAAAGTCAGCAGAAATGCTTATTATTGTATGGAAACAGGTTATAATTTTCAGGCGATACGAGACATCTGATAAATTTATAGCCGAAACTTATTTCAAAATGAATGCAAAAAGAATACTTGTTACCGGAGGTGCCGGCTTTATTGGCTCCCACCTGAGTGAAGCTTTGCTTCGGGAAGGACATGATGTTATTTGTCTCGACAATTTCTTTACAGGGACAAAAAGCAACATCATTCACCTGATGGACAACCATCGTTTTGAGCTTATCCGTCATGACATAACCAAAGAGATATTTTTAGAGGTGGATGAAATTTACAACCTGGCTTGTCCGGCATCACCCATTCATTACCAGGTGAACCCGATCAAAACCATCAAAACATCCGTAATGGGAGCCATCCATATGTTGGGTATGGCAAAAAGGATTGGCGCCAAGGTTTTACAAGCCTCTACAAGCGAAGTATACGGAGATCCAAAAGTCCATCCTCAACCGGAAAGATACTGGGGTAACGTGAACCCTGTGGGTGTCCGCTCTTGCTATGATGAAGGGAAACGTTGTGCTGAAACTTTGTTTATGGACTATCATAACCAGAACAATGTCAGGATTAAAATAGCACGAATCTTTAATACCTATGGACCCAAAATGCAGCCCGACGATGGCCGGGTTATATCAAACATTATTGTTCAGGCATTGCAGAACAAACCCATAACGGTGTATGGTGACGGCAGCCAGTCCAGAAGTTTTCAATACATCGACGACTTGTTGGTTGCGCTGACCCGATTCATGGCTTGCGATGATTCAGTTACCGGACCGATCAACATTGGCAATGAACAGGAGTTTACCATAAAGGAGCTGGTGGATATCGTATTGGAAATCACCAATTCAACTTCAGAAATCGCATACATGCCCTTGCCGGAGAATGATCCTTTGCAACGTTGTCCGGACATAAGCTATGCCAGATCATTGCTCAGCTGGGAGGCGAAGGTTGAACTCCGTGATGGCCTGATTAAAACCATTGCCTATTTTGATGAACTACTGAGTCGTTAAAACTGTTAGCTGTTACAGTTGTTCGTATTTTATACATCAAATCAAAATTAATTCATTTGTCACATGATACTTGTAACCGGAGGTACAGGGCTGGTTGGTTCACATCTTTTATTTGAACTTGCTTCAAAAGGATGCCGCGTCCGTGCATTGAAGCGTGAAAGCAGCAACACGGAGCTAATACAGCGGTTGTTTACCTGGTATGATAAGGATAGGGGGGAAGCGCTTTTTAAAAGCATTGAATGGGTAATTGGAGATGTGCTGGATATAATCAGTCTGCAGGAGGCCATGCAAGGGGTTGACACAATTTATCACTGTGCAGCCGTCGTGTCTTTTATGCCTGATGACCGGCACGTAATGATAAAAGCTAACGTGGATGGAACTGCCAACATCGTTAACGCTGCACTTACGAATAACATCAAAAAATTCTGTCACTGCAGCAGCGTGGCCGCCCTGGGCAGTCCGCAGAAAGGAAACCTGATTGATGAGACACTGGTTTGGATGACATCTTCTTCCAATTCGTGGTATGCCATAAGCAAATACGGTTCAGAGCGGGAAGTCTGGCGGGCATCTGAAGAGGGTTTGCCGGTAGTTATTGTGAATCCAACCGTAGTGATCGGGCCGGGAGATCCCGCTCGTTCGAGTGCGCAACTGTATCAGTCAGTCAAAAACGGAATGAAATTCTATACAAGCGGGGTAACAGGTTTTGTGGATGCACGCGACGTTGCCGAAATCATGGTGAAACTCACCGAAAGTGATATCGTTAATCAAAGATTTATCCTGAACAGTGATGATCTGTCTTATAAGGAACTGTTTACACTGTTTGCCCATTATTCGGGTGCTAAGCCACCTAAATACAAAGCGGGTCGCTTTCTGAGTGAAATTGCCTGGCGCCTGGAAAATGTCAGAAGCTTCATGACAGGTCAAAAGCCATTGCTTTCTAAGGAAACGGCCCGCAATGCCAATATTAAAAGATATTTTTCAAACGAAAAGATCACAAAAGCATTGAATGTGCATTTCAGGCCCGTGGAACAGGCTGCAGAAAACACGTCACTCTTCTTCAGGAAGTATCCCGTGTATCTGTCGCCTGACTTCAGAATGCCCTCTTAGGGCTAAGGTTAAGATTAAGATTGAGGTTGGTTGATTGGATGATTTGTTGAATCGTTAATTGGGTAAACGGTTGTTAATTATAATTTTTTCCACCTTTTATGGGCTTTTTAGAACGAAATACACCAATTGTATATGCTTTAAGCGCCGGTTTGCTGTTGGCATTGAGCTGGCCGGCGCGGGGTTTTCCGCTTCTCGCTTTTTTTGCTTTTATCCCGTTGTTTTTTCTGGAGGAGGAGTTTCACCGCAACCGAAAGGAAAGGGGGAGTATATTTTTCTTTTTATATGCGTGGTTAGCTTTTTTTGTGTTCAATTTATTAACAACCTGGTGGATCATGTTTGCCACATTCCCGGGCATGGTTGTGGCGGTGCTATTAAACTCCATATTCATGACCATACCCTGGTGGCTGATGCATCTGAGCCGACGGATATTGCCCGGAAAGCAAAGCCCGTTGTCCATCTTGTTTTTATGGCTGACCTTTGAGTTCTTGCATGCACGTTGGGAACTGAGCTGGAGCTGGCTCGATCTTGGTAATGTTTTTGCCGGGTGGCCTGCATGGGTGCAATGGTATGTAATTACGGGCACGGCAGGAGGCAGTTTATGGGTGCTCCTGATAAACTTGCTTCTTTTCTTTTCCTTTTTTAAATATTTTTCTTCTGGATATTTTGACAAGAGAGCACGGGCAAGTGCTGTATTGGCGGCTGCATTTTTTGTTTTTCCCGCTCTTTTGTCTTTTAATATGTGGCTCAATTATGAAGAGGTTCACGATCCGGTTCACATTGTTGTGATCCAACCGTCGGAAGATCCTTACGATCCGCCATCAACACAAAGGGAGATCAGCAGAAGGGTGGATCTGATGATTGAGCTTGCTGACCGGAAAATTACACCTGACACCCGTTTTGTGATTGCCCCGGAGGTTGCGAATCCTTCAGGGATCTGGTTGCACGAAGAGGAGCACAACTATACCGTAAAGCGTTTGCGTCAACATGTTTCTGATAATCCGGGAATTGCCTGGGTGATGGGAACCTTTGTCTATGAGCTTTTTGTCCCATATGGTGAGAAACCTGATGAAGCGCGCCCCTTGAGTCACACAGGGAGATACTTTGTTAGCTACAACTCTGTTGTGTTAATTGAAGAAGGACAACCACTCAGATACTACCATAAATCGAAGCTGGTGCCCGGCATTGAGCGGATGCCCTATTTCCGTTATATGAAGCTGATTGGCCGTATGGTGGATCGGTTCGGAGGGATGTCAGGGAGTCTCGGCCGGCAGGAAGAACGCTCAATTTTTGAAACAAGTCCAGGGATACCATTGGCTCCGGTGGTATGCTACGAATCCATTTATGGCGATTACCTGACAGATTTCTTCAGGAAAGGTGCCGGTTTGCTTGTGATTGTTACAAATGATGGCTGGTGGCGGAATACGCCCGGTTATCGCCAGCACCAGCAATACGCGCGGTTGCGCGCCATTGAAGCCCGAAGAAGCGTTGCCAGGTCGGCGAGTACAGGCATATCCTCCCTCATTAACCAAAGGGGAGAGGTCATAAAAATAACAAACTGGTGGCAGCCTGAAGCGATATCTGCCAACCTGAACCTGAACAAAAAGTTGACCCCCTTTGTAAAAATGGGTAATTTTTTGGGCCGGTTGTCACTTTTTATGAGTCTGTTGCTTATGATCTATGTCCTGACACAAAGACTCATCAGAAAAAGGACTTTATAACACTACTATTTGTGCCCGGTTTTTTCAGGGCCAAACATTGTTTATAATCATTGTATTCGCATGTAAAGTCAAGGCTTACTTTTTTATCAGGCGCTCAAAGCCCACCTGTCCATTCATAAGTACCCTTACAACATACATCCCCGGTTGATAACCGGTCAGATCCAGAACATGCAGATCCACCTGCGGCAGTTGTTTGCTTATTATCCGTGTTCCCTGCAGGGTGAAAATTTCAATGTGAAGGTCAACCACTTCATCATAAGTCAACAGTTCAAGCGTGAATTCCCCTTCAGTGGGATTTGGATAAACTTTGAAGAATAGCCCTGTTTCCCTGATTCTTTCCGTAGCTGCGGCTGGTGTTGCGTCGAGCAAGTCAGCTGTTGGCATTGCCCTGGTAAAACCGCAGAAGGTGCCATC
>SKTA01000184.1 GCA_007122745.1 Bacteroidales bacterium | reverse complement strand
GGTCAAACACCTGGTCTTCTATTCTTGAAATATCATCAAATCCTGACACCAGGATTTCAAAACCCCCAATGTGGTCTTCATTCCAATCGTTCAATCGCTGAATGTGCCGGATGTCACCCAGTACAAAGATCTTATCAAGCTCTTCCAGACCGGTTTCATAAATGCCGGCAACCGTGAATCGCCTGATACGCGGAGGTTCCTGAATGAAGTACATGAAAATATCATCCTGAACCTCCAGCTGCAGCTGTCGTGCAATAACCCCGGAGATGATCACCTCATCAGACCTTAAGCTGTCATCGAGCTCAAGGATGTTTCCGTCTACCATCCTTTCCTCGAAGAAATCCCAGTTAAAGTCGGAGGAAATCCCTTTAAGGATGACACCGTGTATGTCATCATCTGTCCGGATGATGCCCGGCTTTGTTGCAAAGATCTGGATATGTCTTATCCCGGGAATCTTCATCGCTTCATCCACAGGGAACTGGTCTTTTTGAATCGGCCTGGCTTCGAAGGAAATATTGTAATCGTAGTTTGTGACCTGAATGTGCCCGCCAAAACCGATCACCTTATCCCTTATCTCATTCTGAAAACCGGTAACTACCGCCATGGATATGATCATGACGGCAATTCCTAAGGCAATGCTCAGGATGGCAATTTTTTTGATGATTCCGGTAAATTCTGTTCCGCTACCGGAAACACCCATGCGTCGCGCAATAAACAGAGGGGTATTCAAGGCTCCTGATTTTTGTCAAAAGTAGCATTTTTAGCTGAATTTGAACACCAGAACATCCCCGTCCTTTAAAAGGTTTTCCCTTTTGATGGCCTGTCGTGTTTTTATGATTTAACATTGCACACGATCGGGCACAAATTTCAAATCAAATAAAAAAAGCCTTTATGATGCGTCAAAATGATACCTAAAGGGTTAAAATCAAGGAAAGTAGGTGAGAAAACCGGAAAAATTGACTGAATTTAGATGTAGAGGTCCAGCAGTCCGTCTGGTGGAGCAATAATGATCTCTTTTTTATCCGGATCTATTGCTGTGATAAATTCTTCAGCTATGGGCAGCAAAATTTCCTGTTTTTCTTTTTTAATGCTAAAAACAGGATTGCCGGGATATTCAAAGATCTCTTCAATGATACCAAGATAGTTGCGCTCCCGGTCAAACACTGAAAAACCGATCAAAATCTCCTGCTGGAAACCTGTTTGACGAATGTTGTGTTTTAAGTTTTTTCGGTGTACAAATATTTTTCGGTTGCAGAGAAAACGTGCTTTTTCCGGGGTAAAGATATCTTCCAGATCAATTACCACCTCTTTGTCTTTTTTCCTGATATTGATTTCATCCACAAAAAATGGAACCAGTTTGCCATCGATAAGGATATGAATTGCTTCCAAATCTTTATATAAAGAAGGATCACTGACTTCAAAAAATGCAAGCAGTGATCCTTCAAAACCTATTGTTTTCGAAATATAACCCAGAAAATAACAATCGTTTGTTTGCATATACAGGGTTATGGTAGGGATGTATTATTCAGCCTTCTTGTCTTCCTCTTTCTTTTCTTCCTCTTTTTTGGCTGGTTCTTCTTTGGTTTCTTCCTCTTTTTTGGCTGGTTCTTCTTTGGTTTCTTCTGTTTTGGCTTCAGCTACAGCTTTTACCTCTTCTTTTGATTCGGCAGCCGGTTCTGCTGCTGCTGCTGCCTTGGCTTCGGCCTCTTCTCGTTTTGCAGCGGCTTCCTCTTCAACTTTCAGGTTATCTTTTGCACGTTTTTTGGCCAGTTCAGCTGCCCGTGCCTCGTTTACGTGACGTTCCTCTTCCAGTGTTTTCTTTGCTTTTTCTTTATCAGAAAGCATCTCATCTTTTTTCGCCTGTTCAACTTTTTCTTCCTTCTCTGTCAGCCAGGCCTGGAATTTCTCTTCTGCCTGGTCTTCTGTAAGGGCGCCTTTTTGGACACCTTTGAGAAGGTGGTGCTTCAGCATGACCCCTTTGATGGAAAGGATGCTGCGGGCTGTATCTGTGGGTTGCGCACCGATCTGGATCCAGTAAAGTGAACGTTCAAAATCTAAGGTAATGGCAGAGGGGTGCGTCATGGGGTTGTAAGTGCCAAGTCTCTCAATGAATTTTCCGTCCCGGGGTGCACGACCATCCGCTACTACCAGATGGTAAAAAGGTTGTCCTTTTTTACCTTTTCTCTGTAGTCTGATCTTTGTTGGCATTGTTTCAATTAATTAAGTTAAATAATAGTGTTTTTTTCAAGGGTGCAAATATCCGATTTTTTTTTGAATTAAAAAAATGCTTTTTCACTAATTATTCGGTATAATCACCGTGCTTTTTGATTAATTTTATATTTTAAAAATGCCATATATGTCAATCCTTGATTTTACTCATTTACACGTACATACACAATATTCCATTCTTGATGGGGCTTCAGCGGTAGCCCCTTTGCTGCAAAAAGCTGCTGTCGACGGCATGAAAGCGCTAGCCATAACAGACCACGGAAACATGTATGGTGTATTGGAGTTTACTGAGACGGCAAAGAAGCTTGGCGTAAAACCCATCATAGGTTGTGAAATGTATGTTGCAGATGGCAGCAGATGGGAAAAAAAGGGCAGGGAGGACAGGAGTGGGTATCATATGATTGTTCTTGCAAAAAACCTGGAAGGATACCGCAACCTGTCCCGCTTGTGCTCATTTGGGTATCTTGAAGGGTTTTATTATACCTCTCGCATTGATAAGGAGTTGTTATTCAAATACCATGAGGGATTGATTATCACCTCTGCCTGCCTTGGCGGTGAGATTCCGCAAACAATCATGAGCAGGGGGGAAGAGGCTGCCGAACCGATCATAAAAGAGTATCTTGATGTATTTGGCGATGATTTTTACCTGGAACTGCAGCGTCATGGTTTGGAAGAACAGGAACCGGTAAACCAGGCTTTGATCCGTTTGGCAAAAAAGCATAAAATCTCTCTTATTGCGTCCAATGATTGCCATTACATCAATGCAAAAGATGCAAAGGCACATGATATACTCGTTTGTTTGCAGACGGGCCGCGATCTTGATGATGAAACGCGCATGCGTTACACAGGCCAGGAATATTTAAAGACGCGTGCTGAAATGGCAGAACTGTTTGCTGATGTTCCTGAAGCCCTTACGGGGACCATGGACATTGCCAATAAAGTTGAAGACTATTGTATTCGTGCAGAAAAGGTTTTATTACCAGGTTTCCCTCTTGAGGAGGGATTTGCCACGGAGGATGAATACCTTCGTCACCTTTCATACGCCGGAGCCGGTAAACGTTATCCCAAAATTACCGATGAAATCCGTGAACGTATTGATTTTGAACTAAATGTGATTAAAGAGATGGGTTTTGCCGGATATTTCCTGATCGTGCAGGACTTCATCAACGAGGCGCGCGAAATGGATGTTGCCGTCGGTCCGGGCAGGGGCAGTGCGGCAGGATCTGCTGTTGCCTATTGTACAGGAATCACCGATATAGATCCCATTAGGTACAAACTGCTTTTCGAGCGTTTTTTGAATCCCGAAAGGATCTCAATGCCTGATATTGATATCGATTTTGATGATGAAGGGCGTGAAAAAGTATTAAACTATGTAATTGAGAAGTACGGACAGGAGCGTGTGGCTCAGATTGTTACATTTGGTACGATGGCTGCAAGGTCAAGCATTCGAGATGTGGCACGTGTGCTGAAGCTTCCTTTGTCTGAGGCGGATCGTTTGGCCAAGCTTGTTCCGGAGCGTGTGGGCACCACACTTGAAGATGCCTACAAAAAAGTCCCGGAGCTGGCCAGGGAACTAAAGGAGGGGTCTCCCCAGGTTAGGGAAACCCTTGAGTTTGCGCGAAGCCTTGAAGGATCCTACCGGCAGACCGGTGTCCACGCTTGCGGGGTGATCATTGGTCCTTCCAATCTTATCGACTGTCTGCCCCTTAGTAAGCAAAAGGATACTTATCTTCCTGTAACACAGTATGACGGCAAGAGCGTGGAATCGGTGGGGATGCTTAAAATGGACTTTCTCGGACTCAAAACCCTCTCCATCATCAAAGACGCGCTTAAGAACATTGAGAACAGATACGGAAGCAGCATTGACATTGAGAATGTACCGCTGGATGATGAAAAAACCTATGCTCTTTACCAGTGCGGAGACACCATCGGCACGTTTCAGTTTGAATCGCAGGGGATGCGTGAATACCTCAAGGAGCTCAAGCCCTCCAACATTGAAGACCTTATCGCGATGAATGCCTTGTACAGACCCGGTCCGATGGATTTCATTCCGATGTACATCAAGCGAAAACATGGTCGCCAGAAGGTAGAATATCCGCACCCGTGGCTTGAGGATATCTTGATGCCCACTTTTGGCATCATGGTTTACCAGGAGCAGATCATGGAAGCGGCAAGAATCATGGCTGGCTATTCACTTGGCAATGCAGATATCCTGCGCAGGGCCATGGGCAAGAAAAAACCTGAAGAGATGGCCAAACAGAAGGAATTCTTCATCGAGGGAGCGGTAAATAAGGGGATACCCCAAAACACTGCCGATAAGATCTTTGACGTCATGGCCCGATTTGCCGAATACGGATTCAACCGCTCACACTCTGCTGCCTATTCGGTGGTTGCTTACCGGACAGCCTATCTCAAAGCCAATTACACACCCGAATACATGGCTGCAGTGCTCACACATAATTTCAGTGATATCAAGAAGATCACTTTTATGATGGAAGAGTGTCAGCGCCAGCAAATTCCTGTTCTGGGTCCCGATGTCAACGAAAGTACATTCAACTTTGTAGTGAACGACAAAGGGGAGATCAGGTTCGGCCTGGGTGCGATCAAAGGGGTGGGTGAAGGTGCCGTAGAGAACATTGTTGAAGAACGAAAAAAGAATGGTCCTTTTAAAAGCATTTTTGAATTTGCACGGCGCGTTAACCTGCGAAGTGTCAACAAAAAAGTTTTCGAGTCACTGGCAAAAGCGGGTGCATTCGATTGCTTTGAAGGTTGCCACCGGGCCCAGTTCTTTTACACAGAAGACAATGGAGCCAGTATATTCATAGATAAGATCATCCGGCATACACAAAATGTGCTGGCCCGGGAGAATACATCACAGATGAATCTGTTTGAGGAAACTTCTGAAATTGATTTGCCTGACCCCAAGCTTCCGGAATGTGAAAGATGGGGGAGTATGGAGCTGCTACAACAGGAAAAGGATGTAACAGGAATGTATGTTTCCGGTCATCCCCTCGACAATTACAAAATTCATATAAGCTCTTATTGCAATGGCCGGATTAGCGACCTGAAAAACCTGCATGCGATTAAAAACAAAGAACTTTCTATTGCCGGGATCATAACCACCGCCTCCCATAAATATACCAAAACCGGTAAACCTTATGGGAACTTTCAGATAGAAGATTATTCCGATTCCCATCAATTGTTCCTTTTTGCGGAAGACTATTTGAAGATGAAGCATTTTCTGGAATCGCAAAATGCAGTGATGATAAAGGTTCAGGTGCAGGTGAACCGACGCAATCCGGCGCAACTGGATGTAAAGGTCAAAAACATTAGTTTGCTCAGTGACCTGGTTGAAAAGGAGCATTCCTCCCTAATCCTGACAATGCCTGTGGCCGATGTAAATGAGCAATTTGTTGAAAGGATGCATACAATTGTACAAAAACACAAGGGGAAAGCCCGTCTGAAAATTACCATTCACGATCCTGTTGAAAAATATTCGGTCGATATGCTGTCGCGACAGATAAAAGTGGAACCGGTGAGTTTTTTAAAAGACCTATTAAAACATTATGATGTTAAATACCGTTTAAATTAATCAATGAACATGGTTTTATTTCATACTTTTACTTTTATATTTGTATTTCTGATCACCTAAAAAATTTATTATTATGGCAGTTGAATTCACAGATTCAAACTTTGAAGAGCTTGTTGAGAAAGCTGACAAGCCGGTATTGGTTGACTTTTGGGCAGAGTGGTGCGGCCCTTGCCGTATGGTCGCTCCCATTGTTTCAGAGCTTGCTGAAGAATATAAGGATAAAGTGATTGTTGGGAAGGTTGATGTGGACAGCAATCCGGATGTCGCCATGAAATTTGGGATTCGAAACATTCCTACCATTCTGTTTTTTAAAAATGGAGAGATTGCAGACAAGCAGGTAGGAGCTGTTCCTAAGTCTGTACTTGCCGAAAAACTCGACAATCTGTTAAAGTAGTTTAGGAATTTGCAGCAAGGTCGATCATTGCTGCGTAAATTTTTTTCTTTTGATCAAACAAATTGATCCTGAAGTGCCTGGTCGCTTTGGCAATCTTGAATTGCTGGCCCGTCAGGTGGTTGAAGGTTTTATAACGGGGATGCACAAAAGCCCCTTTCACGGCTTTTCCGTTGAATTTGCCGAACATAGGATATATAATCCCGGTGAAAGTACCAGGCATATTGATTGGAAACTTTATGCCCGGTCAGAAAAGCTGTTTGTGAAACGGTTCGAAGAGGAGACCAATCTGCGATGCCAAATTGTAATAGATACCTCCTCTTCAATGTATTTCAGGGGCAAAGATGGTGAAGGGAACCCCTCATCAAAGCTGAATTTTGCCATTGAGTGTGCTTCCGCACTGATTTATTTTCTACGAAAGCAGCGGGATGCCGTTGGACTCAGCTTATTATCCAATCAGACAGATCTTCATACCGCTGCACGATCCAGTAGCGTGCACCATAAGATGCTTTACAGCCATCTCAATAAAATATATAACACCGACAAGGAACAACTGAACGTCACAACAAATACTGCTGACTTGCTGCACCTGCTCGCGGAAAAGATCCATAAACGATCCCTGGTGATCATCTTTTCCGATATGATGGACAACGAAGCCAGGCCTGATGCCTTATTTTCCGCACTGCAGCACCTTAAACACAATAAACATGAGGTGGTGCTTTTTCATGTGTATGAGAAAGACAAGGAATTGGAGTTTTCGTATCAGAGCCGCCCTTTCCGTTTCATTGATATGGAAACCGGAGAAAGTGTGCGGTTGAATCCCGGTGACCTTAAAGAAAAATATGTGCAGAGCATGCAGGATTACTACCACCGTTTGCGCCTGAAATGCATGCAATACAAGATAGACTTTGTCCCTTCAGACATCAATGAGGGTTACGAAAAAGTCCTGCTCAATTTTTTGGTTAAGCGTTCAAAGCTTTATTAACGATAATTAGCCATGGAATCATTTTGCTTGTCTGTTGCATTACCATCAGAAACAATAATGAGCCTCCTGATGGCGATAATGGTTGCTCTGTTGCTGGTGGGCATTTTTCTTTTTCTCAGATACCAAAAGCGTTCAAAAAGAAGGCTAAATAAGCTTCTTGGTCTGATCACGGTAAGAAACTCCCATGATCTGAAGGTTTTAAAAGAAGATGAAGAGAAGTATAGAAGTATTGTCTGTCTTATGAATGAGGGCATTATACTCACTGATGCCAACCATCGTATTGTTTTCGTCAATAAATGTGCCTGTAAGCAATTAAAAAAGTCGGAAAAGGAGCTGTGTGGAAAAAAACTCAGTGATTTTGCTGTTGGAAAAGCGGAGGCGGCCCGATTGGATGAACTGCTTGATAAGAACAGGGGCGGAACAGTCGCAAGGGAAGAGTTTCTGATGTGCCGTGCACATGAGGAGCCATATTGGGCAAGCCTGAGCTTTACATTTCCAGGTCATCTTAAGGATATTCATAATGGGGCTGTTATTGTGATGGTAGATGTTTCAGGACATATTATGCTTGAGCAAAAGATGCGGAAGCTAACTACCAATGTTGTACAGAAGGTAAAACAGCTTGACTGTGTTTTTGAAATGCAGCAAATGCTCGGACAACCGAACCAGTCCATTGATAATATCTTAAGAAAATCGCTTAAGATCATTCCCAAAGGTTTGCGCCACGATTATGAGATGCGTGTTGAGATTGTTTATAATGGCAAAGAATATCGTTCTCCGGGTTTCCATAAATCAAAGTGGCACTACTCGATCCCTTTAAAGGCCGAAAGGCAGGTTTCCGGATACATGACGGTAAGTTATATTGGCTCTCACCCTCCATTACACTGCCAGCCTTTCAGGATAGGTGAAAAAGTATTGCTGAAAAGCATTGCCGAAAAGATCATGATGGCAATAGCGATAATAGAAGAAAAAACCGGACATCAGGCCTGATTGCCATCGGCCGGTTATTCATGTTAAAGCCCCGGGAACGGGAGCTGCAAACTGCTGTTTTCGGTAAATATCAGAGTACCTTTACAATTTTTCCGGTAGCATATGCTCCCTGATCCAGCTTGTCCTTTACTTTTGAGAAGGCATCCAGTGTATATGCAACATCTTCCAGGGTGTGAACGGCAGTCGGGATCAACCGTAAAATGATCATACCCTTTGGTATTACCGGATAAGCAACTACTGAGCAGAAAATATTGAAGTTTTCCCTTAAGTCGTGGGTCAGGTTTGCCCCCTCCGATGTATCACCACTCAATACGACCGGCGTTACGGGTGATTGGGTATTTCCAATGTTGAAACCTCTTGCCTTAAGTCCGTTTTGCAGGGCGTTGGTGATTGTCCATAGCTTTTCCCTGAGTTCCGGTTTGTTGCGCATCAGCTCCAGGCGTTTGATTGCGCCCACAACCAGCGGCATGGGAAGGGACTTGGCATAGATCTGGCTGCGCATGTTGTACATCAGATAGGTGATTACCTCTTTCGGACCTGCGACAAAAGCTCCGATCGAAGCAACAGCCTTGGCAAAAGTGCCGAAGAATACGTCGACTCCATCCTGAACGCCAAGATGCTCTGCTGCTCCGGCCCCTGTTACACCCATTGTACCAAAGCCGTGGGCGTCATCAACCAAAAGACGAAAGTTAAAGTCCTTTTTCATGGCAACGATCTCATCAAGCTTTCCCAGGTCTCCTGACATGCCAAATACACCCTCTGTGATCACAAGGATGCCGCCTCCAGTTTGTTCGCTGATATTTGTGGCACGTTCAAGTTGTTTGCGCATGTTTTCCATGTCGTTGTGCGGGTATACAAAACGTTTGCCCATATGCATACGCAAGCCGTCAATAATGCAGGCATGGGCCTCTGAATCATATACCACGACATCATTGCGGTCGAGCAAGGCATCAATGATGGAGAGCATTCCCTGGTAACCAAAATTCAGCAGGTATGCAGACTCTTTACCAACATAAGCAGCCAGTTCCCGTTCCAGTTGTTCGTGTAAATCCGTTTGTCCCGACATCATGCGTGCCCCCATGGGCAATGCCATTCCATATTTTTCTGCAGCCTCTGCATCCACTTTGCGGACTTCGGGATGGTTGGCGAGCCCCAGATAATTGTTCAGGCTCCATACAAGCTTTTCCTTGCCGCGAAATATCATTCTGTTTGAGATCTCTCCTTGAAGCTTCGGGAATGTGAAATAACCGTGTACCTGACTTGCATACTGACCCAAAGGTCCAAGTCTGGAGGTAGCTTTGTTAAAAATATCCATAACACAGTAACTATTATAAAACCGTATCCTATTTCTGAACAAAAATAATCTATTATCTGTATCTACATAAATTTTTCTTTGAAGAGTTGCTCGAGCGCATACATGTCATCTCTATATTTCGCAGCCTGAATAAAGTCAAGCTCTTTAGCTGCCTTTTCCATCATTCTCCTGCTTTGATTGATCGCCTTGCGAAGCTGCTCCTTATTCATGTATTGTACCACAGGGTCTGCGGCGATGCCTGTCTCTTCCTTTTCGACATAAGCCTTGGTTGTCGAATGTCTGTCCACAACGCTTGTCTGGCCGTGAATGGCCTCTATTGACTTTTGGATCTGAGCCGGTGTGATGTTATGTTTGGCGTTGTATTCCAGCTGCTTTTCCCTTTTTCGGTTTGTTTCGTCCATGGCGGCCTGCATCGATCTGGTGATCCGTTCTGCATACATGATCACCTTGCTGTTGAGGTTTCTCGCAGCCCTTCCTGCGGTTTGTATGAGCGATCTTTCCGAACGGAGGAACCCTTCATTATCGGCATCCAGGATCGCTACCAGCGAGACTTCGGGAAGATCTAGTCCTTCCCGAAGCAGATTGACACCGATCAGGACATCAAAGTTACCCAATCTGAGATCTCTTAAAATCTCAACCCTTTCCAGCGTGTCTACATCTGAATGGATATAGCGGCAAAGGACTCCTGCACCGGTCAGATACTTTGTGAGCTCTTCAGCCATTCTCTTTGTCAGTGTTGTTACCAACACACGTTCTCCCTTCACGCTTCTCTGGTTGATCTCTTCCATCAGGTCATCAATCTGATTGGTAACCGGTCTGACATCAATGGGTGGTTCAAGTAATCCGGTAGGTCTAATCAGTTGTTCTACGATAACACCTTCGCTTTTCTGAAGCTCATAATCGGCAGGTGTGGCACTGATAAAGATCGCCTGACGCATCAGGTTTTCAAATTCAGCAAATTTTAGCGGTCTGTTATCAAGCGCTGCCGGTAGCCGGAAGCCGTACTCTACGAGATTTTTTTTTCTTGAAAAATCGCCTCCATACATGGCGTGCACCTGTGAAATGGTTACATGGCTTTCATCGACCACCATCAGATAGTCTTCCGGAAAATAGTCGAGCAGGCAAAAGGGGCGTGTGCCCGGCTTCCTTCCGTCAAAATACCTCGAGTAGTTCTCGATGCCGGGGCAGTATCCAAGCTCCCGCATCATCTCCATGTCATAATTGACGCGGTCTTCAAGGCGTTTGGCTTCAAATTCCTTGCCGTTATTTTTAAGGAAAGCGACCTGCTCCACCAGATCATCCTGGATGTGGCGTATGGCTGACTGCATCCTTTCGCTTGAGGTAACGAAAATATTCGCAGGGTATATCGTCAGATGTTCCAGTTTTTCATAAGTAGCGCCGCTTAACGGGTTAAACGACTCGATGCTTTCAATCTCGTCTCCCCAGAAAAGAATGCGAAATGTCTTGTCTGCGTATGCGGGAAATACATCCACCGTATCACCCTGAACCCGGAACGTGCCCCTTTTGAACTCTGTGGTTGTCCTGCTGTACAAGCTGTTCACAAGCCTGTGCAACAGCTTGTTCCTGCTTATGACCATACCTGTTGTAAGGTGGATGATGTTATCGTGAAAATCATCAGGATTCCCGATTCCATAGATACATGAAACGGAGCTTACTACAATTACGTCACGACGTCCGGAAAGCAATGCACTGGTTGAACTCAGCCTTAACTTTTCTATCTCATCATTGATGGAAAGGTCTTTCTCGATGTAAGTATTGGTGGTTGGGATGTATGCTTCCGGCTGGTAATAATCGTAATAGGAAACAAAGTATTCAACCGCGTTTTCCGGGAAAAAGTGTTTAAATTCACCATACAGCTGCGCTGCAAGTGTTTTATTGTGACTCAGGACAAGCGTTGGGCGCTGGACCTTTTCAATCACATTTGCTACAGTGAACGTTTTCCCCGACCCGGTAACACCCAGGAGTGTTTGAAACGGAACACTGTCGTTTATTCCGCTTACAAGCTGCGCGATGGCTTCGGGCTGGTCTCCGGTAGGGGAGAAGTCGGAAATAAGTTTGAAAGGAGCCATTTCAATCAGGAATTTTCATTGCCGGTCTCTACTTTCCGGCTTTGAACAACAATTCTTTTTCCTCCCTGGTGAGGCTGTCGTAACCATTTTTGGATATTTTATCCAGGATCAGGTCAATCTGTTTCTGCTTTTCTACCCGTTGCTTATTGTATTCATCGTCGTCAATGGGCCTGCCTCGTGTGTATTCAACCCTGAATCTTTGCTTCTTTTTAAAGATGCGTAAAAATTTCTCCAGGTAAAACCCCATTACAAGTGCCGGGTCTTTCCCTTTTTTCAGCAGCGTGGCATAGATAAAGCCCCACAGCGCACCACCAAGGTGAGCCAGGTGCCCTCCGGGGTTGCCTTTGTCGATACTGATCAGGTCAAGCACAACAAAGAAGATGGCAATGTACTTTAACCTGATCCTGCCCAGTAGCAGCAACGGAAGTTGATAGTTGGGCATGTAAACGGCAATGGCAACAAAGATGGCCAGTACCGATGCAGATGCGCCAATGGCCAGAGAGAACGCCACCCTTTCTTCAAAAACGGGAAAAACATTAAATGAAACGATGTAAAACACAGCACCCCATAGTCCTCCGAGCAAATAGGTGGCAGTTAGCCTGTCCTGACCGATGAAATCGCTGAAAAGTCTTCCGCCGACATACAATACGATCATGTTGAACAGAATGTGCAGCAGTTCAAAATGGAGAAACATATAGGTTATGAGGGTCCACGGACGATGCAATACCACGTGAACATTGCTTGAAATGCCAAGCCATTCACTCAGGATGCTGCCAACACCATCCATGTTCCATAAGAAAAAGAAAACCCTTACCAGGTTGATGACAAGAAATATCAATATGTTAATGCCGATGAGGCGTGCCAGCACCGATCCATTGATAAAAAAGTTCTTGATCTCCTGATATACAGATTGTTGCATAATGGTACCCCACAAAATTAATAATAGATCTGTCGTCTTCTTCTCCAGTATTTAATGAGCAAATAACCGAACAGCATGCCACCCAGGTGGGCAAAGTGTGCAATATTCCCGTCGGATGTGATACCGAAGTAAAGCTCCATTGCTCCATAACCCATTACAAAATATTTTGCCTTTATTGGTATGGCAAAAAACAAATAAATGTAGCTGTTCGGAAAAAACATGCCAAATGCCAGCAGTATACCAAAAACAGCGCCTGATGCGCCCACCGTGGGAATGAAATACTTGCTGAGGAAGGCCACCATCGTGCTCTCCGAGGCTCCGGATATCATACGATAACTGCCTGTTTCAATAAAGTGATTCAGATCGGCCATGCTATAGCCGGCAGCGAGCAACTCAGATCGAAGGGTCAATGCCTCGAGGTAGCTAACCCCCAGATGGAGGAACGCAGCGCCAAAACCTGTTATCAGATAATAGGTCAAAAAGCGCTTTGATCCCATCAGGTTTTCAATGGCAGTGCCAAACATCCACAGCGCAAACATGTTAAAAAAGATGTGTGAGAAGTTCGCGTGCATAAACATGTGGCTAACAAGCTGGTAAGGCTCAAAGTCAGGAGAACCGGGCATGTGCAGGCCAAGTACTTTGATCAGGTTAATCTGAAAAGCTCCCCCGAGAGAAATGGTTGCAAGGAAGAACAAACCGTTGATGATCAGAAGGTTCTTGACAACAACAGGCATAAAATTGAAACCGCTGGGTCTGTATTGCATCATAATATCAATTATTCTATTTCATTAAAACAGAAGACGGCAAAAAAAGTTTTGTACCATTTATGGCAGCCGTATCTGGCAAAAGTACAATTATTATTTCAAGTCGACGGATTTGCCTGTATAGCTGCTTCCCCTGATAAAATGGACGTTATTTGAACATGGCAGACAGATCCTCGTTGGAAATGATCTTGAGTATGGTTTTTCCGGTTGGTGATGTTTGCGGCATGCTGCAGGCAAATAAACTGTCACAAATGGCCTTCATCTCCTCCTGACTAAGTGCCTTACCATGGCGCACTGCCAGCCTTTTGGCAGTTGACCGCAGTACGTTGGTTCGCAGATCATGTTTAAGTTCCAGGCGGTTCTTCTTTACCTGCTCAATGACCCCTTCAATGACCTCCTGCAACACATGGTCTTCCATAATGTCTGCAGGAACGGCATCAATAACAAATGTACCTGTGCCTAACTCATTAATTCCAAAACCTAAAGATTTGACCTCTTCTATAATTTCTTTAAGGATGTCCGCATCATGGTCATTGAGACGAATGTGCTCAGGAAATAGCAATTGCTGGGATGCAACACCCTGTTGCTCCTGCATCATTTGAAATTTTTCGAACAGGATCCGTTCGTGTGCTCGCTGTTGATCGATAAGCATCAAACCTGATTTTACGGGGGTGATGATATATTGATTGTGGAGCTGAAAGAATTTGGTACCGTTTTTATCTTCTGTGCCCTCCTTCCAGTCCGGACTGATTGTCACCTGTTCGGGAGACAGAGGCTCTTCAGGTAATGGAACATCATCCTTATCCGGGAAAAGCTTTTCCCACTGATTGGGGTTGATGCGGCTGGTGAGGTTTCCGCCGGGGTGACCACTTTTTGTCCCATGTCCAAACGGATTGAATTCCGGATTAACTTTTACCTCAGGGGGTTTGATTGGCTGTCTGCCATCTGTTGACGGCCGCTCGAAGGCGGTTTCTCTTTCAAAGTCAAGGGCAGGAGTGATGTTAAAGCTTCCCAATGCCTTTTTAACGGCCGATTTCACTATCTGATAAATATACCTTTCATCCTGAAACTTGATCTCTGTTTTGGTGGGATGGACATTTACATCTATCTGGCTGGGATCCGTTTCCAGAAACAGAAAAAACGAGGGGAATGCATCCTCGGAAATCAGTTCATGAAATGCCAGTTCAACGGCGTGATTCAGGTAGGGAGACCTGATGAATCGTTTGTTGACAAACAGGAATTGTTCTCCGCGAACCTTTTTCGCAAATTCAGGCTTGCCAACAAACCCGTTAAGTTTAACGATCTGTGTTTCCTCTTCCACAGGTATCAGGCGCTGGTTGTAATTGCTGCCAAATACGTGCACTATTCGCTGTTTCAGGTTACTTTTATTGAACTGATGGGAAAGCTGGTTATTCTGGTAATACTGAAATGCAATTTCGGGATTTACGATGGCGACCCTTTGAAGCTCAGTCAGAATGTGTCTTTTTTCAACATTGTCTGATTTCAGGAAGTTTCGGCGTGCCGGGGTGTTAAAAAACAGGTTTTTTACAGCGATGGATGTACCTTTCGGACAATTACACAGTTCCTGAACCTCCAGTTTAGCTGCCTCTATTTCTAACCTGGTGCCGATTTGCTGGTCATCTGTACGTGTTTTTAGCTCCACTCTTGAAATAGCAGCGAT
>SKTA01000262.1 GCA_007122745.1 Bacteroidales bacterium | reverse complement strand
TGGTGATGTTTTTGTGTAAAGTTCAAAATGTTCCCAAACGCCTCACTCTGGTAATAGTCGCTGCGCTCCCCTTCAGGCAAATAGGCTATCATTTTTTCCGATTTTAAAATGAGTTTGATAATACCGGCCTGCTGAGCGTGCCTGCGAAGCCGGATCACCTGCATAAGGCCCTTTACCGCTTCAGGCAGTGGACCAAAGCGATCGGTCAGTTTTTGGCCAAACTGCTCCAAACCATTATCATCAATGATGTTGTCCAACTCCTTATAAAGTTCAATGCGCTCTTCAATGTTGCTCACATAATCGCTGGGAATCATGAGTTCCAGGTCTGTTTCAATATGGCAATCCTTAACGGGATGCAATTTTGACTGTTCCTCGGCAGAAGTCTTATCATCACTGAAAAGTTCCTTAAAAGCAGTTTCTTTTAACTCAGATAATGCTTCATCAAGAATCTTATGATAGGTGTCGAACCCAACCTCTGATATGAAACCACTTTGTTCTGCGCCCAACAGGTTGCCGGCTCCGCGGATGTCCAGATCGCGCATGGCAATGTTAAATCCGCTGCCCAACTCAGAAAACTCTTCAATGGCTTTCAATCGTTTACGTGCTTCGTCCGTTAGAGTGAGCATGGGAGGCGACAGCAAATAACAAAAAGCCTTTTTATTGGACCTCCCAACACGTCCGCGCATCTGGTGCAGGTCGCTCAAACCAAAATGGTGTGCATTGTTTATGATGATGGTGTTGGCATTCGGAATATCAAGTCCTGATTCAATGATGGTTGTGGAAACCAGCACGTCATACTCTCCGTGTATGAAGTCTACCATGATTTTTTCCAGCTTTGTTCCATCGAGCTGACCGTGTCCGATGGCAATCTTTACATCCGGACAGTTGCGCCTGATGATCTCGGCAACCTCTGCGATGTTCTGTACGCGGTTGTGAACAAAGAAAACCTGTCCGCCACGGTTTACCTCATACATGATTGCTTCCCGGATCAGCTCTTCGTTGAAGACATGCACTTCGGTGATGATGGGATAGCGGTTTGGCGGCGGGGTGTTAATGTAAGACAAATCCCTGGCCCCCATAAGTGAAAATTGCAGTGTCCTTGGAATGGGAGTGGCTGTGAGCGTCAGTGTATCCACATTTACACGCAACTCCTTAAGGCGCTCCTTCGAGGCAACCCCAAACTTCTGCTCTTCATCAATGATAAGAAGTCCAAGGTCCTTGAAGGCGATGTCCTTACTTAATAACCGGTGGGTGCCGATCAAAATGTCAACGGTTCCATCGACGGCACCCTTGATTGCGGCCTTGCGTTCTGCGGTGCTTCGGAAACGACTGATGTAATCAATATTGCAGGGCAATTCCTTAAGCCTGTCAATGAAGGTGTAATAGTGTTGCATAGCCAGGATTGTAGTGGGCACCAGAACGGCAACCTGTTTGGAGTCGGCCACCGCCTTAAATGCTGACCGGATGGCGACCTCCGTTTTTCCAAAGCCAACATCACCACATATGAGTCTGTCCATCGGATGTTCAGACTCCATGTCCTTTTTTACATCCATTGTGGCTTTTTCCTGATCGGGAGTGTCCTCAAAGATAAATGATGCTTCAAGCTCATGCTGCAAATAACTGTCAGGAGAGAAAGCAAATCCTTTCTGTGCCCTTCTTTTGGCATATAACCTGATCAGATCCTCGGCAATGTCCTTGACTTTCTTTTTGGTTTTGCTTTTCAGACGGTTCCAGGCGTTGGATCCCAACCGGTGCAGGGTAGGGGCAACCCCCTCTTTTCCCGTATACTTTGAAATGCGGTGAAGTCCGTGAATGCTCACATAAAGAACGTCATTGTTTTTGTAAACGAGCCGAATGGTCTCCTGTAACCTTCCGTTGACCTCCATCTTTTCAAGTCCGCTGAAAATGCCGATTCCATGATCAATGTGTGTTACGTAGTCGCCCGGTTTCAGGCTGTAAAGAGACTTGATGCTGAGGGCTTGTTTTCCGGGAAATTTGTCGCGGATGCGGTAACGGTGATAACGATCAAATATCTGGTGATCCGTATAACAGGCCAGGGTATTGTCATAATCAATAAACCCCTCATGAAGATTTAGTAAGATGGGTTTGTATAACAACCCTTCAGCGCGCTCCTCTGCATCCGACAGGGTTTCAAAGATGCTCCTGATCCGGTCAGATTGCCTGGGGTTATCAAACAGGATGTAGTTATGTAGTTTTTCCCTGTTGTTTTTTTTTAAGTTGCTGAAAAGCAGATCAAACTGCTTGTTGAAGCTGGGTTGTGGGGCACAATTGAATTGTATGCTGCTGTGATAAGGTTTGTGAGAATAGGGTCTCCTGAAGGATACAAGTTTTTTATTCTGAAGCTGCTCTTTGATTTCTGCAGGATTTACAAATTGTTTTATTTCTATCACTTCCGCTGGAAGTGCCTTTTCTGACACTTCCAGCAAAAAGTTTGCATCTTCCGCAAATATGATGGAGGATTCCGGCATGGCGTCAGGCAAAAACTCGTGACTTCCGCTTTCCTGTGCCATTGCGTGAATATCAGGCAAGATGCTTATTGTTTCAAAAACCTCTTTTGACAGTTGTGTTTCGGGATTAAAGCTTCTGAGGCTCTCGATGGTGTCGTTCATCACCTCTATCCTGAATGGGAGGTCGTTGGAAAAGGAAAAAACATCAATGATTCCACCACGTATAGAATACTGGCCCGGTTCCACAACAAAGTCAGCGTGCTCAAATCCGTATTCAAGCAATACCTCCATAATGAAGTCAACGGACAGTCCGGAGCCTTTTTCAATTGTCAGGATGCTTTTTATCAGCAAATTGCGCGACAATACCTTTTCACATAGGGCTTCCGGGTAGGTGACCACGACCATGTTTTTGTTGTCGGTGGCCAGTCTGTTTATCACTTCCGAGCGAAGCAGTATGCCCGCCTGGTCTTCCTGAAGGTTGTTAAAAGGTGATTTGTATGATGACGGAAAGAAGAAGGTATTGCGTGTTTCATAACTTTTGTCCTTTTCACCAAGAAGATTCTCCAGGTCATTGAAAAAATAGGCTGCCGCTTCTTTATCTGAAAGGACGAACAGGAATGTTTCTTTAATATCACTGATGCATGCTGCTGAGAAAACCGCTGCTGCTGATCCTGCCAACCCCTCCAGTAAGACAGCCTCCTGGCCGGCAGACCTCAGATAGTTAATGAGAGCCTTAAAAGGGTCGCTTTTTGTAAATTGTCTGATAAAAACTTCGGTGCTCAAAACGCTAATGATTATTCGGGATGTTCCTGCAAAAATGATTCCAGTTTTTCAACCATGTGCCTGGGCCCTGTATAAAAGGGTGCCCTTTGATGCAGGGTCTCCGGCTCAATGGTCATGATGCGCTTAAACCCGTTGCTGGCTTTTCCTCTTGCTTGTTCAGCGATGTAGGCAATGGGATTGCACTCATAAAGCAACCGAAGTTTCCCGTTTGGGTTTTTGGTGGTTCCAGGATAAAGGAATATTCCCCCTTTAATGAGGTTCCTATGGAAATCCGCAACCAGCGAGCCAATATACCGCGATGTGTAAGGTCTTAAGGTCTCGGGATCAACTTCCTGACAATATTTGATATACCTTTTAACCCCTTCGGGGAAATAAATATAGTTACCTTCATTAATTGAATAGATGTTTGCTGATTCGGGGAACTTCATATCGGGATGGGACAAGCAGAAAATTCCCACGGAGGGATCAAGCGTGAAACCGTTCACCCCTTTCCCGGTTGTGTATACAAGCATGGTGGATGAACCATAGATGACATATCCGGCAGCCGCCAGATTCACTCCGGGCTGAAGCAGGTCTTGCTGTGTTCCGCCACCCGCTTCTGTAATCCTGCGATAAATTGAAAAGATGGTTCCTATCGAAACATTGGATTCAATGTTGCTGCTTCCATCCAGCGGGTCCATCGCCACCACATATTTACCCAATTCTGAAAACTCGTTGCTGAAGGAGATCACTTTTTCATTTTCCTCCGAAGCAATGGCGCAACACTCACCACCCCCCTTCAAAGCGGTGATGAACATTTCATTGGCAAAAACATCAAGCTTCTTTTGGGTCTCGCCCTGGATGTTTTCCTTGCCAACGGTTCCCAGAATGTCCACCAGACCGGCTGCATTGATCTCCCGGTTCACAATCTTTGCTGCAGTTGCAATGTCGTTGAGAAGGCGGGTCAATGCTCCTTTTGCATGTGGATATTCCGATTGCCGCTGAATGATGAACTCTGTAAGTGTGGTGATCTTGCTACGATGTACCATGATTATTTTTTTTAGTCGACACAATTTGCATCTAAGATAATGAATCTTCTTCTTCAGTCAATAAAATAAGCATCATTAATGCATTTTTTGTTGCCCGGATGATGTTCCGC
>SKTA01000250.1 GCA_007122745.1 Bacteroidales bacterium | reverse complement strand
GAAAGGATATACATAACCGTATCCTTTCCAGTGTTTTACCAGCAGGTCATACATGGCATAGGAGCGAGCAAAACCTTTCAGGTCGAGAAATTTAAAGAACGAGAAGACGATAAAAAAACCCGCCATGAAATAACGCATCCAGTGGTGCCACGAAAAGGTTTGAGCATCGAATGCTGCCAAGGCCGCTATGCCCGACACAAATAGAAAAATGAGTAATAGCGGTTTGTAGGTTTCCCAGGTGGATAAAGTTTCCACTTCAGAAATTGATGATGCATTGGAATGTCTTTTTTCTGCAGAGGTGCCGTTTTCAGACACATCGGTTATAAGATAATTTCCTGCATCCGCGAGAAGTTTATCCAGCTTGTTGCGGTTGGGTTTAGTATCTGCCTGCACTTGTGCTGTGCCATTTTCGTGACTTACATCTGCCGAAAGTACTTCGGGATGTTTGAGGAGGGCGCTTTTTACTTTGGCGGCGCAACCCCCGCAGGTCATGCCGGTGATTGTATAGGTGAAATTCATAGTTTTATATATTAAAGGTTTGTAACTCCAAAAAAATGATTTTTGACACTGGCCAACAATTACCTGGTTTTTTTTCATTAAGGGTTCGAAAACTAAGGCTTTCAAATCATGTCTCTTATAAAGAGCTGCTGCAGCTATGGGTTTGTTTTTTGCTTGCCCGAAATTACAAAACGAACAAAATAGTGTAATAGCAATCCTGCAAGATACCCGAACCCCATATTGGTAAAGAATGCAACAACCACCGTTGCAATTGTTGGAAGAAACTCCAAATTAAGCTTTAATGTCCTGGCGGATTTTGTGAGTTCGACACCCACCAGGAACATCATACCCCCGATAATGGCCATGGGGAAATATGTGAACAATCCGACAATGCTGGCCGAAAAGAACAAACCAATACAGATTTGAGTCAATCCTTCTATGATATTGGCTCCACCGGTACGGGCACCATAGTAGTGTTTACTTACCAAGCCACCTGCACCATGGCACAAAGGCATACTGCTGAATAAAGGAAGCAGCGTATTGATGACACCATGGCTCAAAGAAAGCTTTTTACTGTCAGCCCGTTTGTCAGGATAATAAACTTTCACAAGTGAGGATGTTGCTATGGTTGCATTGGTAATGGTAAGCGGTATCTGCGCAAAGCCTGCCAGGATAAGCACCTGCCATACTTCATGGATGGTAAATGACGCAAATTGCGGAAGTGCAAAAGCAGGCGGAGCGATTTGTTTAAAGTCACCATTTACAATCACATAAACTATCCCAAGCAAAATAAGAATAATGGCAGCCGGAGCATAGCGGTTGTTTCTAAATAGTATAACCGTAATGACCGATACCAGTCCTAACAACCAGGCATCGTAAATCATGTCGAAGGCCTTAAAAGCAAGCAACAGTCCGAGAGCCACCTGAATTCCGGTTACTACTGATGCAGGGGTTATTTTTTCGATTCATCTTATCACCCCCAAAGCGTAAAAAACCAGCCAGATAACCCCCATCGCCACACCTGATGCATAAACCATTGATGGTGACCATTGCTGGGCAATGGCAACTACTGCAATTACTTTCATGGGTTCAACAGGCATGGGAAGCTTAAAAACCAGTCCGGACACCATGCAGGCCAGACCGGTCATAATCAGTAAACCCGCCGGATCCAACCCACAAACCACAATGTACCCAATGGCAAAGGGTAGTAAAGTGCCCAGGTTTCCCAGAGAACCGGACAGTTCTCTGATGTTGAATTCGAACGATTTAATTCGCATCTTTTGCTGAATTCTATTTGGTCATTTTCAGTACCCAAAGAAACATCCATTTAATTATAATTGTAAAAATATAAAGAATTGCCGAAATGTTTTGGCGCAACGCCTCCCGGCCATTTGCAAGAACTGTTGTTGCACGCCCAATAGGCAAGGCACCTAATACACTGCGCACCATTTTCCTGTTTTGTGCGTTGCAGCACCCAGAACAATAACCTTTGGCTGTTTTTTTCTGCCACCTTTTTTGGATGTACTTTTTCTTTGGCAACCATCCAAAGAAAAAGCACCAAAAAGAAAGATCTCCGCTTCTGATGCATCTGCTAAAATCTACGCCATCTTCAATCCACGCAGGCCGAACCGCACAGCTCCACGTGCAAGGATCGTTTCAATATGCTTGCGGCTGTGCTCGCGGCCTGCTTGCTGATGCCTCTTTGGTTGAAGATGCCTTGATTTTGAACGCAGATCCATCAAATGCGGAAGAAGAATGGCGTAATGCACCTATGGGCAGGCCGGGCTTGACCGGCCTGCATGATTAACCACCAATAAACCTGTAAGGACAGCACTTGGGCTGTCCTGATCAGGCATTCACAGCGCACCCGGGCATCGGTATACCTTGCAGCACCCAAAAACCAACATTAAAAATAATTATCGCCTAATAATCAAAGGTTTAAAAAATGCGCGTCCTCGACGCGCACGAAACAGGAAATACTGCAGGTGCTTTTTTTTTAAAAGGCTTGCTTTTACAGGTTTTTGAAGCCCTGGAATGGCTTATTCTTCGGCGGGTCTGACACAGCGCACGCTAAAACCCAGAGTCTTGACTCCATTAAACTGGACTACATGGCCGAAGTATCTGGCCATGTTTCGCTGGAGAGCATGTGTCGTTGTAATCTCATCGGAGGTCCACCAAAAGCCGATTTGGCCAATGTTTCGGTAAACACCATCTGACCAGCGACTACCGCCCGGAAGGGCCGAAAACGCAAACTCGTCAAAACCATGGTGGGTGTCTTCCGAACCCCATCTCGGATGTTCCGTCGTGTCGCAGTCACCACCCAATGGAGATCCGATCTGACGGCAGGACTTTAAGGCATTTGCTGCTGAATTGGCCATGTGGGCGTGATTTTCAAAACCCTGATCAACAACATAATCAACCATCTGTGACCAGTCATCATCGCCTGGTACACTCCAACCTTCGGGACAAAGGCCCCTTGCATCATCAACTGCGAACCAGTTATATAATTTCCCGTAGTGCTCAACCATTTCTTCATTGTTGGCATAAATCGCATAAGCCCCCTGGGTGGCTTCTACCCAATCTGTATTGCTCAAGTCCGTCGGAATGGCATCACCATTGTTGTATCTCGTGACACGCAGGTTTTCTGCCATCCACTCCTGTTCGCCAAGGATTATGGTTCTGTATACATTTCCGTCGATGTCAATTACCGTAAATGGTTCCGGCTCAGCCTCCTCCATGAAGGTTGCCGTGAGGTTTACATCACTGGCCGGCATTGTCACTTCTGTCTGTGGTGAAGCGTCATCTGCTATGAATTCAACATCACCAGACCATTCAACAAACATCCAGCCGTCGCTGGGGGTGGCAGCAATGCTTACCAAATCACCCTCCTCGTATTCACCTGCACCTGTTACACTTCCTGCTTCTTCTGAATTAACCCCCAATGAAAGAGTATAAACCGATTCAGGCTCTGGGTCAGGTGTTGTTTCATCATCACTGCATCCAACCATAAACCATAAACTCATAAAAATTACCGACAATGGTAATGTAAGCAATTTTCTATTCCTTTTCATCTTGTTTTTGTTAATTAAATTAATTTAGACTAAATAAAAACACACAAAGATATTAGTGTTTAACAAGTCTTCCCGAAAGTTGTGGTTGTTTGCTTGGGGTTTAACTTTTTTTAACGATGCGGTTGCAAACCCATCGCTTCGTACTTTTCAACACAACACTTAAAATGCCTGAACGCTAAAATTGTCCACATTGCACCCTTACGGTAAAGGTGCTGCCTTTGCCCAGCTCGCTGGAGAGGTGGATGTCGCCACCCATTATGTCCACAAGGCGTTGCGTGATGTTCAGGCCAAGCCCGGTGCCCTCGTAAATGCGGTTGTTGCCGGTGCTGAGCTGTGTGAAAGGAGTAAAAATGGTTTCCTGGTCCTCTTTGGCAATGCCGATGCCGGTGTCTTTTACGGTCAACAACAGCTGTGCCTTTTTAATCATTCCATCCTTACCGTTTGCGTGATCTGATTTTTCATCAGGAGTGGTGCCATTTTGTTCAATGTCCTCAACAGGAACTACCTCTGCTGAAACCACTACCTTTCCTTTGTGGGTAAACTTAATGGCATTGCCCACCAGATTAAAAAGAATTTGCCGGACACGGCCCTCGTCAATCCAGAGCATCTTGTCGGAACCGGTATTGTTATGCACTTGCAGTTCGATGTTTTTCTGATTTGCCTCGGCCAGGAATGTATCGCTGACGAAGTTTAACAGTTTGCGAAGTGGTGTTTCGTTGGGTGTAAGCGGCAGGGCACCCGCTTCAGCCTTTGAAAAGTCAAGGAGGTCATTGATGAGCCGCAGTAGCGCATTACCACTTGTGATGACCATTTGTAGCTGGTCGCGCTG
>SKTA01000011.1 GCA_007122745.1 Bacteroidales bacterium | reverse complement strand
TTACCGGCGCACTTGACCGTGTTGCAGGTGAAGATGTTGGCATGTACGCCATCACACAAGGAACCCTTGATGCCGGATTGAACTATGTGATCGACTTTACCTCCGACGACTTTGAGATCACTGCAAAAGAGATCGCAATTGGCGGAAGCTTCACAGCGTTTGATAAAGTATATGACGGTACCGTTGCAGCTGAAATTGATGAAGACAATCTTGTACTTACCGGTCTTGTAACTGGTGACAATGTAAGTCTTACTGATGTTGTTGTTGAGTTTGCTTCGGCAGACGTAGGCAACGATGTTACCGTGAATATTACTGATGCTGACATCAGTGGTGCAGATGCATCCAACTATGTCTTAACACTTGCTGGAGCACCATCAACAACCGCCAATATCTGGGCAACCGTAAGCTTCCTCGTAAAAGAGGACAGCAATGGTGGTGTACCGATAGCCGGAGCATCCATCATGATTGACGGATTTGATACCATTGTTACAGATGGTGACGGCGAGGCTGCTATTGATCTCCCGGCAGGTAGTTATACCGCAGATGTTACTGCTGAAGGCTATGTGGATGTGGATGTAACCTTCAATGTTACAGCAAACAAGCTTGTAGAAATCTTTATGATTGATGAAATCATTGAACCATTCAATCTGCAGGTTTACACTGAAGGGTTTGAGCACGGTGAAGCATTGTTTACATGGAATGATGGACTGCACCAATTCCGCTATGATGACGGAGTTGTTGCCGGCCAGCTAGGATTCCAGGGAACACTGAACAGCGTGTTGGGATCAGCGCATAACTATGCTGCTGAAGTTGAGGAAGTTGTTTGGTGGCTTACCAGCGAGGAGGGCACACACGCAACTGTTAAAGTTTGGGTGCTTGGCCTTACTAATGGTATTCCTGACAAGAACAAAGTCCTCTATACCAATAATGCTGTGCCAAATGTAGATAACCAGTGGAATAAATACACATTGTCAACACCGATCGATGCACCTGATGGGTTCTTTATCGGACTGAGCTACAATGGCTATCTGTCACTGGCAGTTGATAATGGTGCTGCGCCATGGGAATTCCAACCAGGCACTCAGTTCACCATATACGACATCAGTACCGATGCAGCCTTCACACCGCTTGAAAATGACGGTTTTGAAGTGAGCTTCCTGTTGCGTGCCTATGGTACAAAACATGGCGCTGTTGACAAGAGTGAGGCAGAGAACACGACAATTTCAAGTGTTCCACCGGTATTCATTCCTGTGGATGCACCATTTGAAGCCGGAGACATACTTGCAGACGGCTATTCAAAAACGTTTGTAGGATATGATGTGTTCCTGAATGGGTCACTTGTGGCTGAAGGAATCAGCGCGACAGACCATGTGTTCAACGGACTCTCAACAGGCATGTATACTGCCGGTGTAAGAGCTGTTTATACGACCGGTACGTCCGAAATCGTAACAACAGACTTTGAAATACCGGAGCGTACCTATCGTGTATCCTTTATTGTTGAAGATGCCACTGGCTTGCCTCTTGAAAATGCAATCGTAACACTTAACGGTGATCAAAATGCAGCCGGCGACTACACGTTCGACGATATCCCGGCAGGAACTTACGGTTACACCGTTGAAAAAGAAGGCTATTTCAGTGCGGATGGACAGGTTACCGTTACAAACGAAAGTGTTTTCGTAACTGTGGAACTGCTTGTTGATGATATTCCTGTTACCGACATAGACGTAGAATTGATGCTATACCCGAATCCGGTTAGAAGCATGCTTACAATCGAGTCAAATGTCAATATAACAGGCGTTAGAATGGTTGACATGCTGGGTCAGATCGTATACGATGCCACAATGATAACAGAACATCATGAAATTGATGTATATGGCTTCGTTAAAGGCATCTACTTTGTCCAGATCTCAACAGAGAAAGGTGTATACACACACAGAATACAAGTAACTGATTAATTCGAGTAATTCGTTTCCATAAAAAAGGGGAGGTAGTTCATTGCCTCCCCTTTTTAGCAACGGTAATGATTTGTCAGAAAAAAAATGTAACAAAATTGATTGTTTTTTTTTTATTTCATATATTTTTGATAAATTTACGTAGAGGAATGATAACAGTTCATAAGGGTTAATGATTTAATGTTTGTTCTAATATCATGTACATAATAAAACAGGTCATTATGAAACATATTTACAAATTTGAAAAAAGGGATCAAATGATACCTGGTAACAAAAGCACAAAAGGAAAACTTTACCTCCTTTTTGTTATGCTGGTACCTTTTTTGATTATGAGTGCTTGCATGGATGATGACTTTGAGGGGGAACTTATGGATGTTTGCCCCAAAGTAGAAACCCATACGCCGGAAGCTTTGGATGATCGTGTTCCGTTGAACAGTAACATCATCGTAAGCTTTAACAAGGAGATGAAGGCTGAAAGCATCAACGAAAACACTTTTTTGGTTCGTGATGCCAATGGGCCAATTGCGGGAAGCATTAACTATGCAAACAAAACCGTTACATTCGAGCCAACAGTGGATTTTCTTGAACTGGCAGACATCACAGTGGAAATTACAACGGAAGTCTATGATCTCTATGATTTTACAATAAAAGAGAAGTATGAGTGGACTTTCTCAACAGGCACCCAGGAGGACATTTCGGCGCCCTATGTGGTTAACACGATACCCAGTGATGGAGAAGAGGATGTACTTATTACTACCTTTGTTTCAGCAATCTTTAATGAACCCCTTAACCCTGCATCAATAGGTTCAGAGAGCTTGTCACTCGTAAACATTGATAATGGCCAGACTGTTGACGGTACCGTCACCTATTCCGATATGGTGATTACATTCACACCGGATCAGGATCTTGACTATGAAACTAACTATGAAGCCGTTGCTGGGGCCGGAGTAGCTGACATGAACGGAAATGTTATGGAGAATGATTTCTCCTGGCAGTTCAAAACGAAAAAACAGATATTCGACCATTATCCACTACCGATCAACCTGGGTCTGATTAGTGAATATGCCATTCTGTCCGGCTCGTATATCATAAACCTGGATGGGCAAACAACAGTAGACGGTAATGTCGGGATATATCCCGGTACCATAGTAGATATTGCCGGATTAGAGTTTATAATCATTCTTCCCCCATATGGCTTAAATGCCTCAGAACCCGATCCTGTTGATGGTCTGCCTCATGACCTCATCAGGGACAAACTGATACTTAAGCAGGCTTACAACAATGCCAAGGATGCGGATGACCCGCAGCCACAATTCCTGTCAGGAGACCAGGGCGGAAAAACATTAGCTCCAGGCATCTATGATGCCAATACGCTCACAGTCGTTAATGGAGACCTGACTCTCGACGCTGGAGGAAATCCAGATGCATTTTGGATATTCCAGGTTGAATCCCTGCTCGAGACAGGTGGTAATATCATACTGGAAGGTGGTGCTGATCCCAACCGTGTTTTCTGGCAAGTGGGTGTCAGAGAAACGCTGGGACCCAATGTACTGATTGGTGAAGACACCCATTTTATTGGTACAATTCTTTCAAAACAAGGTATTAGTGTGAAGTCAGGTGCAAGCATTACAGGCCGCTTGATGGTTAAGGATGGTGGCGTAAGACTCAAAAATGCGACCATCGAACTTCCCTGACCCCCTGTACATGTATGGACTCAAAAAAGAAAATGACATGAAAACACACCAATATAATTTCGACAAGATGCTGAAAGAAACCAAAATAAAACAAATCAGTACGCTTATTGCATTAGGCTTACTCTTTTTGATGGCTGCACCCGTTTCACATGCTCAGGAACAACAGGAGCAGGAAGAGGCGCAACAGGTATATACAATGCCCAAATGGCTGTTTGGAATTGCCGGAGCAGCAAACTTTAACTTCTATGAAGGGACAACCAGGCACTTGAGTGCCGACTCTTACATGGAGGGACCCTTTATGGCTCCCGCAGCCTTTCATGAGGGATCTGGCATTAAACCTTACGGTGCCGCCCTTATTGAATATCGTCTAAACGATATGTGGGGAATCAATCTGAATTTTGGATATGACGGGCGCGGCGGTTTATGGGATGAAATTATGGCCCCATGTGATTGCCCTTCCGAACTGGAAACAAACCTCAGCTATCTGGTTTTTGAACCATCGCTTAAGTTTGCTCCCTTCCGCAAAAACTTTCATATTTTTGCAGGTCCGAGGCTAAGTTATATCTATACCAAAGATTTCACTTACCAAAGAGAACAGCAGTTCTTGCCCGATTACTGGACCCATGAAGCGGAAATGCATGAGATGAACGATCTGCTGATATCTATGCAGGTTGGTGCCGGATACGACATTGTGCTTTCAAAACCCGGAAGACAGGCAAAATGGATGTTAACACCATTTGTCTCCTTTCATCCATATTTTGGACAAGAACCAAG
>SKTA01000224.1 GCA_007122745.1 Bacteroidales bacterium | reverse complement strand
CAGCACCCTCCGGGTGATATTAAAGAGTAAATATTATTTTCGTCTGTTTATATTGGTTCAGTGCGCTGTTAATCAATGTTTTGTGATTATATTTCTCGCAAAAAACGCAAAATGAAAAAATTGCATAGCATAAAAAACAACCGTCACCCCCTCAACTGTGTCACCAATGCTTTACAAATGATCCCCTGAATGTTCGGAACCAGGGATCGTTCAAACTGTATTCCCTGAATATATCACCGCTATGCCTGCCTGCTTCAGTTTTACCAAAATGCTTTGCGGCTTGTGAACCGGCAACGGTTTGTTGATAAGCTACCTCGGAAGGGTCAATATTGAGCTCTTTAAGCTGTCTTAACAATGATATGCTTTCGTTAGAGAAACCTAATACAGCATAATTAAGAACGGCTGATTTCAACTGATCAACATCTTTATTTTCAATAACATAATCCAAAATTTCAAAATAGCGTTCAATAATATCCCTGGCGGGTTCATAATAGCGGAACGAAGTTTCGTGTTGCTCAAGAATAAGGGTGAGCTCATACATTATTCTGTATCGTGTTAAAACCTGAAAAAGCAGGTCCAAAGCATCATTGGCTTCCCGCACCTGTTCTGAATGGGATTGTTGATAATCGAGGGCACTTTGGATGTATACGGCAGCCAGAGAAAGGTTGTCATTGCGTAAAGCGCGTCGTGAAACAACAAGAAAAGACTCATAAATTCCTATGTGCGTTCTTCTCACCAGCATCGAAAACAAAGGTGGACACATCATTTGATCTGCAGCACGTTCACAAAAAAGGGCCACATGATCCAGAACAGCCAGAGACTCAATGAACCTGCGCTCGAGGATTAGGCTTTGGGCTTCATCATAAAACAAATCCAGAACTGAATCGGTAATCCACTTAAATTGCAGTTTCTGCAAGCCGGCCGGATACATCTGCTCAATAACACCACCCAAACGATCCAGGGCCATCTCTTTATCTCCTGCGGAAGCATCCAAGCGGGCAAGGGCAATATGGCTCTGAACATGAAAAGGGTTGTAAGCAAGCGCCGATTTCAAATATTTCCGGGCAGTTTTTTCCGTTATGGTATCCGACATCATCATCACACCATATTCATAATACAAGGAATCGATGTTGGCAATGGCATGGTTAAACCCGACGCGAAGTAGTGTCAACCTCTCATTCAGCGTTTTATAAAACGGGTAAATCGCCTCCGGATCGTTTTGTTTTATGTTTATCCATTGATGAAACGGTGCAGACTGAATGACTGCCATAGCAGATTCTGCATCACAAAGAATGAATTCATCAAGCAAAAGCTTATCCGGATCACCCACCTGGAGTCCTTCTATTTGATCATGGATCAGTTCAAGCTGTTCAGATGCCTCATAATAGGATCCAAGAGCATTGGCCCAGTCTGTCATCCGATTCTGCATGCTTTCATCATAATAAAAACGATAATCAATGAATTCAATTCTTACATCACCTATAGCGCCATCATAACTAAACGAAAGCTCCAGCCAGTTTTGATCTCTTTCGGTAATGCGTAAAGCCCTCAACTGGTCTTCAAAAAGAACTGCACCCGACGGTTCCGTGACCCTGAGTCGCATGTCAGCACGGTCAGGGATAAGCACATTTTCAAGGCTAAAATCACGATAAAAAACATCACCCTTTACATAAGCTTTTTCAGGTTTTATGATGATCAGATACTGGTTATCTTGCTGAAAGCGGATGTGAATGTTAAGTTCGGCCTCATACTGATATTTGGTAAATGCTCTGAGTTTTCCCGATCCTTCAGCAATCATGAGCAAAATTTGATTGATATAACGGGCCTGCTGATCTGGATAAGGATTAAAGGAGAACTCCTGTTGCACCCGTTTATGTGTAATGGTCTGATTCACAGATGCAGTCAACCGCTCATTACCGGCAAAAAACAAAAAAATTAAGAGGATCAGATATTGCAGGGACCTGTTATATGTCATTTTAATCGTATGCGCGATGGAACAAATACTTTCTCTATAGCTGCTGACAAAGTTAGTGTTTTAGCTGTAATGATTGTTGCGCATCAGGACATTTGGAAATAACAGGAATAAATGTAATTTTGTGTGTTTCACTAAATCATACAGTCATGATTGTAAAAATCCATCCTGATAATCCAAGTCAGCGACTTATAAGGCTGATTGTCGACTGCATAAAACAGGGGGGTGTCATTGTGTACCCAACCGATACTGTTTACGCACTTGGTTGCGACATACGCCAGTCCAGAGCGGTGCAGCGTGTAGCTCAGATCAAGGGCATCAAGGCGGAGAAGGCCAATTTTTCATTGATTTGTCATGATCTAAGCTATATATCAGAGCTTACGAAGCCTTTCAGTACGAGCGTTTACAAGGCGATGAAAAAGGCATTGCCCGGTCCTTACACCTTCATATTGAATGCCAACAGCAACGTACCCAAACTGTTTCAAAGCAGGAAAAAGACCGTGGGGATCAGGGTTCCGGACAATACTATTCCCCGGGAGATTGTGCGTGAGTTAGGCAATCCGATCATCTCCACATCAGTTTATGATGATGATGAGATCCTTGAATACACCACCGACCCTGAGTTGATCCACGAGAAATATGACTCTCTGGTCGACATTGTTGTGGATGGAGGATTTGGAGACAATCAGGCATCGACGGTCATCGACTGCACTGGAGAAGAACTTCTGGTTGTTCGTGAAGGGAAAGGAACTTTGGATCACATCTTGTAAAAGGAATGAAAGGCCATGCACACAACCCTTTCAAGGATATTTGATGTTTCGGCACATGCAGATCAGCCCTTCTTCCTGATTGCGGGACCTTGTGTGCTTGAAAATGAGGAAATGGGTTTTCCCATTGCTGCACAGATCCTTGAAATAACCGAAAGGCTGGCTATCCCTTTTATTTTCAAAGCCTCCTACCGAAAGGCAAATCGAACGAAAGGTAAAAGTTTTACCGGCATTGGCAATGAGAAAGCGCTGGCGATCCTTGACAACATCCGCAAGGATTTAAACATACCGGTTCTTACCGATGTTCACGCTATTAGTGAGGTGCAGACGGCCGCCGGTTTTGTGGATGTTTTGCAGATCCCTGCCTTCCTCTGCCGCCAGACCGATCTTTTGGAAGCTGCAGGAGCCGCGGGCAGGGTGGTAAACATCAAGAAAGGACAGTTTATGTCGCCGGAGTCGATGCAACATGCTGCTGAAAAGGTTTTAAAGGGTGGCTGCAAAACCATTTGGGTCACAGAACGTGGTACAACCTTCGGTTACAATGACCTGGTGGTAGATTTTAGAAGCATCCCGGTGATGAAGAATTTTATTGCACCCGAAGTTAAGGTCGTTCTTGACGCGACCCATTCATTGCAGCGTCCCAATCAGGGATCAGGAATAAGCGGAGGTTCGCCTGGTTTCATTGAAACGATAGCAAGTGCCGGTATTGCTGCCGGTGCCGATGGAATATTTCTGGAGACACATCCGGATCCCGTAAGAGCAAAGTCTGATGCAGGCAGCATGTTACCTCTTGATAAGCTGGAAGGTCTTTTGCATAAGCTGGTTGGGATCCGTGAAGCAATCCGCGGTCAATAATTACAATATATCACCACGTGCATGGCTGATCTTACTAAGCTCGGCACGGTATTGGTCTCTCTGCGCGATGAATGCATCCATATAAGCTTCGGGTAGCGGATCACCACTGGGGAAATCCAGTCTCAGGTGGTCTACCTGCTGACCATTCTTCCAGAAACGGAAACAAACGTGCGGACCGGTTGCCATTCCTGTACTTCCCACATAACCAATCACATCGCCCTGAGATACCTTGTGACCCGGTTTAATCCCTGTGGCAAAGCGCGACATGTGGAGGTATTGGGTTTCATAAACTGCATTATGTCGGATACGTACATAATTGCCATTGCCTCTTGTGTAGCTTGTTCTTGATATAACACCATCTCCGACAGCCAGGATAGGTGTGCCGTGCGGGGCAGCATAGTCAGTTCCGTAATGTGGCCTGCGGTCACCGTGGATGGGGTGCAGTCTGCTGCGTGAATAGCGGCTGCTGATGCGCCCCCCAAACTCAAGGGGAGCCTGTAAAAATGTCTTACGCATATTGTTCCCGTCGCCATCAAAATAGCCGTTAATGGTGTCAGAAACAAAACGGTATGCTTCTATCTCCCGACCGCGATGTAAAAAATGCACCGCCTTTATCCGAGATACACCAACGGACCGGTCACCCACATACTCTTCCGAATACAATACCTTGAAAAGATCACCCGACTCAATGCGATAGAAATCCACCGACCAGGCCAAAACGCGCGACAGATAAATGACAAGGTCAGGATGCAGCCCTTGATCCATCATCGTATTCCAAAGGGATGAATGAATCATTCCGGAAGCTTTTTTATCCCTGACAACAACTTCCTTTT
>SKTA01000056.1 GCA_007122745.1 Bacteroidales bacterium | reverse complement strand
ATTGCTGGAAGGTAAGAAAGACTTCATTGGTGAGTGTAAAAACAGTGCCGTCACCAGCAGTCTGATTTCTTAGTGCAGCAATGTTGTGCATATCGGTGATACCCATGTCGGCAAGGCCTCTGGCAGTAAACTGGATGTTTTCATTAAACATATGCAGAACAGCTGTTACGTCAATGGTTTCTGTCGGTATTGGGGCACCAATGTAGTCGGCCTGGAAAAAATGCGTCCTGAATGTACCGGTTCCTGTGGGGTCGCTTACATCATAATTGTTACCGGTACCAAAATTATCACCATGATACTCTTCGTCAAATGTAAGGTCGACAATATGCACCAGACGCCCCTGGTCATCTGCTGTGAGTTCATCAAGTGTTCTCGTAACAGCAGTCATTTCATTACCGGTAGAGGAGGGTTCACCCGGATCTTCAACCGGCGAAAACTGATAGTTGCCCTGGTGCAAGGTGAGCGTTCCCTTTATCCCGGTAATGCCATCGCCCAGCTCGTAAATCGTGGTAATGACCCCACCAGGATCATCAATTTCAATGCCTGCCCCTTCATCCTGTATCCATTTTTTATTCCGGAATGACTGCTGATAAATGAGAATAACCTCTTCGGTTAACTCATAAATTGTTTCATCGTCTGCAGCTTGATCCCGTAATTCAAGAAGATCCGATACCTGCACTGCATCTCTGGTTTCAGCAATGCTGCCGGATGAAAGCAGTAGAAAGAAAACAATAAAACAAGTTGTGGTTGTTTGTAAAAATCTTTTCATAACTGTGGTTTTTGGTGGTTAGAAATGTTAATTTATTTGGGCTTGTGGTATTATTTCAATAATAAGTTTCTTTAAAAGACAAGTTTCTTTAAAAGAAATGATTAGAAACTAAACAGTGCAAAACTGACAAACAAATTTAAGAAGAAAATTGATGGCTGCAAAAGAAAGCGTCAATTGTTAATAATTATTTAACCTGTTAACAACTTGAGCAAATACAACCAGGCAACACAAAAAATATTCAGAAATAGCAAGGTTTCCGGCAGAGACGATCGATTATACTTCTATCGCTTTTGTTACCATTTGGGCGGCTTCTTTCAGCAAAATCACCGACTGCACCTTCAATCCGGAGGCATCAATGATCTCCTTGGCTTCTTCGGCGTTTGTGCCCTGCAATCTGACAATAATCGGGATGTCAATATCCCCGATGTTTTTGTAGGCATCCACGATGCCGTTGGCAACCCGGTCGCATCTGACGATCCCCCCGAAAATGTTGATCAGGATCACTTTTACATTTTTGTCTTTCAGGATAATCCTGAACGCCTCTTCAACACGTTTGGCGTTTGCGGATCCGCCAACATCAAGGAAATTTGCAGGCTCACCGCCACTAAGCTTAATGATATCCATCGTTGCCATGGCCAGCCCGGCACCATTTACCATACAACCCACGTTCCCATTTAACTTTACATAATTCAGGTCATGCCTGCCGGCTTCAACCTCCATCGGGTCCTCTTCATGAATATCCCGCATGGCCAGAATGTCGGCATGCCGGAAAAGGGCATTGTCGTCGATGGTCATTTTGGTATCAACAACCAGAATTATATTGTCTGATGTTTTAAACAAAGGGTTGATCTCTAGCAATGAAGCATCATTTGACAGATAGGCGCTCACAAGCTTTGGAATGAATTTGACCATGTTCCTGAAGGCCTCACCACTCAAACCGAGATTAAATGCGATGCGACGGCACTGAAAAGGCTGTATTCCCACGGTGGGATTGATCTCCTCTTTATAAATCTGATCTGGTGTTTCTTCGGCAACCTCCTCAATGTTCATTCCACCCCTGGGTGAGTAAATGATGGTGTTCCGGGAAGTCTCCCTGTTGAGCATGATGCTCAAATAAAACTCAGCGGGCTCACTTTCTCCGGGATAATAAATCCCTTGCTCTATTAACACTTTTCGCACCAGTTTGCCTGCAGCTGAGGTCTGCGGTGTGACAAGCTGCATGCCAATAATCGCATCTGCATGCTTTCTCACCTCCTCAAGGTTTTTGGCAATCTTTACACCACCACCCTTACCACGTCCACCTGCATGCACCTGCGCTTTCACAGCCCATAAGTTGATTCCGGTGGCTTCGGTAATTTTCTTAGCCACAGCAATCGCATCGCTTGGCTCTTCTACCAATATCCCCATCGCAACAGGAACATCAAATCGCTTTAAAAGTTCTTTTCCCTGGTATTCATGTAAATTCATAGCCCAATGATTTAGAGTAACAAAAATAGTAATAATTGGAAACGTTGGTTTAAAACTTTCTGATGTTTTTTTCTGGATTTGTAAAATATTAATGATCAGGTTGCCGTTTTAAAGTAAAATCCAAAAAAATAAAAACATTGCCTATGAAACATGTTCATACTATTAACAATGAGATCATCAGCTATTTATGTAACATTCAGGACCGGGCTTCCTCCGAAGGATTTGATTTGGTAAAAAACCTGATGGAGCGACAAAAGCAAGAAAACAATTCGCTACCCGGTAAACATGTGATCAACAACATCCTGAACTATGCAAAAGCAATGTACGTGGTAAATAATACCAAAGGAGATAAATTCATATTGCTTCAAAATTAGCTTGATCCATTTCAGAATTAAAAGCCATTTCGGGTTTTGCGAACCGTAATGGCTTTTTTCTTTTATGAAAAGCTTATTTTTGCAAAGGATATCATATTAAGGGAATATTGTGAAAGAATTAAGGCAACAATACATAAAAAAGCCTGAATGGTTGCGTCGCCATCTTACCAAAGCGACTGACTATAACAAGGTTAAAAATACACTAAATGAAGGAAGACTGCATACCATTTGCGAAAGTGGCTTGTGTCCGAACAAAGGAGAGTGCTGGAATGCTGGTACAGCTACCTTCATGATACTGGGCGACATTTGCACACGCAGCTGCAGGTTTTGCAATGTAAAAACAGGCAAACCCCTTCCGCCCGATCCCAAAGAAATGGAACAGGTTGCCCTGGCAGTTAAGAAAATGGGGCTAACGCACTGCGTGATCACCAGTGTCGACCGTGACGATCTCACCGATGGCGGTGCTTCGCACTGGGCAGGAACAATAAAATCGATAAAGAAGGAAGCCCCGGGAACAACCATAGAAGCTCTGATACCTGACTTCAAAGGAAAGGAAGAAGATATCCAAAAGGTTATTGACGCCGGTCCGGAGGTGATCAGTCATAACCTGGAAACGGTCAGGTCTCTGACAAAAGAGGTAAGGATTTATGCTGATTATGAGACCAGTCTGAGTGTGATCCGTTACATATCAGAAAACAGTGACATCAGGACAAAATCGGGAATCATGCTTGGCCTGGGGGAAACAGGGGAGGATATCCTGCAAACAATGGACGACCTTCTTGATGCAGGCTGCGAGGTGATCACCATCGGACAGTATCTGCAACCGAGCAGAAAACATCTTCCGGTCCGGCAATACATTCACCCCGATGATTTTGCGCGCTATGGTGATATCGCACGAACCAAAGGCTTCGCTTTTGTGGAAAGTGCACCCCTTGTCCGGTCATCTTATCATGCTGAAAAACACGTTTAACAATCGGATCCATGTACATCATTATCCTGTTTTGCCTGTTTCTGACCTTCTATCCATTTCAGCTGCATGCTGAGGAATCAACACCTGTTCCCGGCGCATGGCAAACCGACCAATATTTTCATTTACTGGAAAACAAACGGGTGGCAGTTGCCGGAAACCACACCTCCATGATCATGGACACCCATCTGGTAGACAGCTTGCTTTCCGCCGGTATCCAAGTGGTCAAGGTGTTCAGTCCGGAACACGGCTTCAGGGGAGTTGCTGCTGCCGGAGAACGTGTTGACAGCAGCACCGATGAACAGACCGGATTACGCATTATCAGCCTTTACGGCACCAACCGCAGACCATCGGCACAACAGCTGGAAGATGTGGATATCATCCTTTTTGACATCCAGGATGTGGGTACCCGGTTTTATACCTACATTTCCACCATGACCTACATCATGGAGGAAGCTGCCAGGCAGAACATCCCAGTGATCATACTCGACAGGCCCAACCCTAACGGACATTATGTGGATGGTCCGTTACTAAAACAGGAACACAGCTCATTTGTCGGATTGCACCCCATTCCGATTGTTCATGGAATGACGGTTGGTGAATATGCACTCATGGTAAACGGAGAAGGCTGGCTAACCGATCAATGTGAACTACATGTTGTAAAAGTGAAAAACTACACCCATCAAACGAGATATGATGTGCCTTTGTCTCCATCACCGAATCTTCCAAACATGCAGGCTATCTACCTGTATCCCTCCCTTTGTTTTTTTGAAGGTACCGTGATCAGTCTCGGACGTGGCACAAATAAGCCTTTTCAGATCTATGGCCATCCCGATTTTCCGGAACAAAAGTTCAACT
>SKTA01000119.1 GCA_007122745.1 Bacteroidales bacterium | reverse complement strand
TCTAACATCTAACATCAATTCCTGATCTTGGGTAAACTTACAAAAAACAGATTTTTAAATACTTAAGAAAAGATAAACTCATGAAAAAGATACTTTTTTGGGCCTTAACGATCATCATTACAGTGGTGAGTGCATACTATCAGAGACAAACCGGTCCTACAAAGCCGGTTGAAAGCGATGTTATAATTGCGGATCAGAAAATCGAATTTTCATTGCGACGCTCTTTCCATAGGCCGGCAGACGCACCTGTGGCCATTGATGTGCCTGATGAAACCATTGAAGGATATTTTAGATACAAGAAATATCCAAGTCATGATGATTGGGATACCCTTAACCTTGTAAGAACAGACAATCAGCTTATTGCATACATTCCCCAACAACCGGCAGCTGGTAAGGTTAACTATCAGATTGTGCTGCAAAAGGGGGATAAGAAGGTGAAGCTGACAGAATACCCTGTTACCATCAGGTTCCGAAATGATGTACCGGCATGGGCGATGATCCCACACATCCTGCTGATGTTTGCTGCGATGCTGTTCAGCAACAGGGCTGCAATCGCTGCAATCGGAAGGGAAAAAACATACACCTATGTCCTTCTGACATTCATCACTTTTGTTGGAGGGGGCTTGATCTTCGGACCCATAGTGCAGAAATATGCATTTGGAGACTGGTGGACAGGTTGGCCTTTCGGTACCGATCTGACAGACAATAAAACCGCCTTTGCCTTCATTTTCTGGATTGTGGCGCTCTTTAAAACAAAAAATAACCCATATCACCGCACATGGGTCGTGGTAGCCGCCTTGATCCTGCTCGCTATTTATTTCATTCCTCACAGCCTGCTGGGCTCTGAGATCGATTGGACACAGGAAGCCATTCAGTGATCCGTTGCGGATCATGTCTGCCGGTTTCTTTTTTGATAAAAGTACCCTGAAAGCAAACAGAAATTGTAAATTTGCATGGGCCAAAATGGTTACAGGCATATTTAAACGTTAAAACCAATTAATCCCATTGCAAGAATTATCAATTTGAACCGTTATATAATAGATATCCAATAATAAAACATGACCAAAGTAATCGCCATCGCAAATCAGAAAGGGGGAGTTGGAAAAACAACTACGGCAATAAATCTGGCAGCGAGTCTCGCTGTTTTGGAATACAAAACACTGCTGATCGATGCAGACCCGCAGGCAAATGCCACCTCTGGTGTCGGAGTTGACCCAAGGCACGTAAAAACAAGCATATACGAATGCATCATTGATGATGTACCGGCCAGGCAGATCATCATAGAAACCTCAACACCACACTTGCATTTAATTCCCGCCCACATTGACCTGGTTGGGGCAGAAATAGAGATGATCAACCAGCCCAACAGAGAGATGATGATGCGTAAGGTGATCGACAGGATCAGGGATGACTATGACTTCATCCTTATTGACTGTTCACCCTCTCTGGGGCTCGTTACCGTAAATGCACTTACAGCTGCCGATTCGGTGATCATACCTGTGCAATGTGAATATTTCGCACTGGAGGGCCTGGGTAAATTGCTGAATACCATAAAAATCGTTCAGTCGAGACTGAATACCAAGCTGGAAATTGAAGGGATTCTTCTCACTATGTATGACTCCCGTCTGCGCCTTGGAAACCAAGTAGTTGAGGAGGTACGAATGCATTTTCAGGATATTGTTTTTGATACCATTATTTATCGGAATATCAAACTGGGTGAAGCACCAAGCTTTGGAGAAACCATTATTATGCATGATGCCCAAAGCAGGGGCTCATTGAATCATCTGAACCTTGCCCGCGAGATCCTTCAAAAAAATGGTCTCACTAAAATCAAGGAAAGCGACAAAAAGATAAATATATAGAAAATGAATGCCAAAAAACGTGCATTGGGAAAAGGGTTGGGCGCACTGCTCGATGACTCGGGACTGGAGCCACAGCCCCTTTATGATGTCGGGAAAGACCTGCTTCCAGTGGGGACAATCGGCATGGTACCACTTGACATCATTGAGATGAACCCTTACCAGCCCCGGACAGACTTTGACGAAGAAGCATTGAATGACCTTGCTGCATCCATCAAGGAGCAAGGTGTCATTCAGCCTGTCACGCTCAGAAAGCAGGAAAACAATCAACTTCAGCTTATCTCTGGTGAGCGACGCGTAAAAGCATCCAGGATGGCAGGACTCTCCGAAATTCCGGCATACATTATTGCTGCAGAGGATACGGCAATGCTCGAAATGGCGATCGTTGAAAATATCCAAAGGGAGAACCTGAATCCGGTGGAAATTGCCCTGGGGTACAAACAGCTTATTGACAATCACTCGCTCACACAGGAAATGCTTAGCGAAAAGCTTGGCAAAAGCCGCCCTTCCATAGCAAACCACCTGCGTCTGCTAAAACTGCCAGGTGAGATCCAGATCGGACTCAGACAGGAAATGATTACCACCGGACACGCAAAAGTACTTTTAGGTATCGAAGACGCCCAAACCCAAATTGACCTTTACCAGGATATCATCGCACAGGACCTGTCGGTCAGGGAGGTGGAAGAGATCATCAAAAACCTGACAGAACAGCAAAAAAATGACAAATCAGATCCCAAAAAAGGAAAAACAGGAAAACCGGACATAAAGGAAGAGTGGCAGCATCTGCAAAAAGACCTCGAAATACTTTACGATACAAAGGTTCAGATTAAAAGTCTCTCAAAAGGCAAAGGAAATATCACCTTTAAGTTTAAATCGGAAAAAGAGCTGAAGAGAATATCGGAAACCCTTAAAAATAAAAGCTAAGCCATCCCTGTCTTGAAGCGAAAAGCACATATCAGCCGACAATATGCCAACAGACAACAACCAAGCGGTATGGTCTGCTTTGTTTTGTTGCTAACCGCCTTTACAATGCTGATGGTGTTACCGACTGCTCAGACAAAGGCCCAGGGATCAGATACAAATACACAACAGCTTGATGAAGCACCTTTTTACCCCTCTCCATCAAGGGCTGCAATGCTTTCAGCCACGTTACCCGGCCTGGGCCAGATATATAACGGCAGGTACTGGAAAGTGCCGATCATCTATGCCGGATTTGGAACACTGATCTACTTTATTGACTTTAACAACAGCAACTACAATAAATGGCGACGTGCATGGATTGCCCGGGTGGACGGTAATCCCCATACAGTGGACGACTTCCCGCTGCACTCTACCGAGGTGATTGAAAGGGCCATGAATTACTACAGACGAAACCTGGAGATCAATTACATGCTTGCTGGCGCATTGTATCTGCTTAATATTTTGGATGCCAGTGTTGACGCGCACCTGATGAACTTTGACGTTGGAGAAAACCTGAGCATGGGCATACAACCCGGCCTCATGCCATCACACAGTCAACAACACACATCAATACCTTCAACGCAAATCAGACTCACATTAAAGTTTTGACTGCAATGAAACAACAACTTAAGATTGCAATCATCGGTTATGGCAAAATGGGTAAAACTGTTGAACAAACAGCACTCGCCAGAAAACACCATATCATACTCATCATCGACAATGAGGATGACTGGACAACAAAAGGGGAAAAATTAAAGGACTGTGATGCAGCCATTGAGTTCACAACACCTGAAACAGCAGCTGACAACATCCGGAAATGCTTTGAAGCAGGCGTGCCCGTTGTAAGCGGCACCACAGGTTGGTATCATGATCTTCCCAATATCGAAAAGCTTTGCCTGAAACAAAAGAACACACTGTTTTTCGCCTCAAATTTCAGTATTGGTGTCAACATATTCTTTGCACTGAATGAAAAACTTGCCGGAATGCTTTCATATCTTGAGGGCTATCATCCCCGAATCATTGAAACACACCACACCGAAAAGCTTGATGCCCCTAGCGGCACTGCCATTACACTGGCAAAACAGATTATTGACGCACGCAAATCTCTCGACAAATGGGGAGATGCATCAGAGATCCTGCCCTCCAACGTGCTGCCGGTGAAATCATACAGAATTGAAAACATCACCGGAACGCACGTGGTACATTACAACTCCGTAATCGACAGCATAGAGATAAAGCATACCTCACACACCAGAACCGGTTTTGCTGAAGGGGCGATCCTGGCAGCCGAATGGGTGCAAAACAAAGAAGGTATCTTTACCATGCAGGATATGCTCAACCTTTAATAAATGATCCAGTAAAAAAAGAATAAGCCATGAGTATTTATATGATTTTAACCATCCTGTTTTTCCTGGTATCGGTGGCCGGACTGTGGAAAATATTCATCAAAGCCGGTTATAAGGGTTGGGAAGCCGCAATACCATTTTATAACCTTTATGTCTGGCTGAAGGTGATCGATAAACCGTTATGGTGGTACCTTTTTATCCTGGTACCATTTATCAATGTCTTTACAGTATTACTAATGGTTGTGGAAACACTCAAATGTTTCCGAAAGGATGGATTGGGAGAACAGGCTCTCG
>SKTA01000234.1 GCA_007122745.1 Bacteroidales bacterium | reverse complement strand
GTTGATTCGTTGATTTGTTGATTCGTTGATTTCGTGAATGGTTTCTTTATAGGGCCCAATCAACCATTTAACCATTCATCCAATCAACATTCATTCATATTATTCCTGCACCCTGAAGGTTCCGCGTGGGTTTGTGATCTCCCACGTGTCGAAACGTTCATCGGCACGAAACCCTTCGCCATAGGTCACTTCATCTTCGGTGGTAATCCGGACAAATTTTTCGGAGTAGATGATCCTGTTTGCCTGGTCCCAGATGAGCTGTTCTGTATTCAGCTTTTCACCTTGTTCGTTGATAACTATGACGTTGTCGCGTGCTTCAATGATCTCTGTTTCATCGTAACTGATTGCATAATGTGCTGACATGCTGGATGTTTGTTGCATCAGGGTGTCATAAAACACGACATTCAGACCTTGCGGCATTTCCAGGTAATTTTTCTCATGCTCATACCTGTCCATCTGGGGTGCCTGGAGGATCATTCTGACGTAAGCCTGGTCGGTATAGATGATTTCAATGTCAAAGGCCGATTCAATGGGGCCTTCATCAATGCGTGTGATGGCATCGATGGTTTGCAGGTCGCTTTTACATCCGGGCATGACCATTATAACCGCCAGAAGCAGCAGGAAAGTGTGCGTTTTAATCGGTCTCTTTGTATTCATTTAGGTTCCTTATGCTGTACATTCGGAATGTGTCGCACATCTTCGCAATTGCACATCTGCTAATTTGCTAATCTGCTAATTTGCTAATTTGCTAATCTGCTAATTACCTTGCCCTGATCCGGGTATCCCTGTTGATCCAGCATTCCACCCTGAAGGTTTCTCCTATTGAATACCCGTGGAAGAAAATCTCTTCATTATTCGGAAAATATTGTCTGAACGTATTTGCAAGCTGTTCTGCGTGAGATTTGACTGCTTCATCTTCAGCCACATTAGCGGCTTCAACAAATTTATCTACGGCTGTCCAGAAAGCTGCTTTTTTTGTCACGTCATCATCACCACATTCGTCGGCACTCTCGGCATACATTTCACCGATCATGATCAGGGGGCGGCCGTCGGAGGGTGTAACCTGATGGGCCTGTCGTGCATACCTTCTTGCCTGAGGCAGTTCGCCGAACTGGCGAAAGCTGATTTCGGCCATCAGCCAATAAGCGCGAAAAATCCTGTCCTGATTACTTTCCTCATCCTCTTCCACAAACAGGTCAGCAGCCTGCTGATAATACCTTATTGCTTCCCGGTAATTCTCTCTGTTGTTTTCAAGGCGTCCCATCAGGAATGCAGATTCCCCTTCAGGACGAATTTCGTGGAGTTTTTTTGTCGTTTCATAAAAGAGCTCATCGTTGGTGCATCTGGCGTTATCGAGGATCTCGGTAATTCTTTCGAGCAATTCGATGTCTTCAGGGTTTGCTTCAAAACGGGGTCCATAGACTTTGGTAAGGTTTTCACAGGTGGCATAAGGCTCAAACATCGCCCGGATATTGTTTTTTGCCGGGTTATAGAAACGTGCATCATCCGGGTTGTGCTCGAGGTTGTATTCGATGATGTCGGTTGCTCTGTCATAGGCTTCCAGAATGGCTTCCGGTTCCAGGAGTGCGGCATCAGCAAGGCGGATGACAGACTGGAAATTAATCAACAAGACATCTGCTCCGGCACCCATTCCTTCAATTTCTATGGAGCGTTCACTCATTTCATAAAGCTCCTGAACAGCGGAGGGCCTGAGCTGATAAAGGTCGGCGGCTTTACGGCCCAGTACACGGCCCTCTTCGCCAAACATTTCGATGCGTTGGTCGTAAATCATCATCAGCGTATCAACCCATGCCTCTCTCCTATCCGGGTCTGTCTCGATATTGTAAAAATGTTTAATCATATTGGCACCATGGATGTAGATGTTCTGAGTTGCCATGGGGCAGCTTTCAAACATGTACTTCCAAGGTTCATAGGCCATCTCATAGTTTCTTTGGCGATAATATTCAGCATAGAGAGACCAGTTTCTGACACACGTTGCGCTGTCTTCTCCATAGCGATCATCCTGCAGTTCGAGAACGGCCGAAAGATCGGCAGTAGCTGCCGTTCGGGCCATGGCAACATCAGTTTTTCCGGCCAGGGCGGCCATTAACAATACCCCAAGGGTGGTCATTACAATTGATCTAAGTGTTTCCATTCTTTAGTTTTATATTATGATCTTAGAAAAATCTTCTTCTTATAAACCATCGCTCGTAAACATTGATACCGACATTCAGGCGATAGAAATTTTCTTTCATGGGATGATTGTCAAGCGAGCCACGCTGGCTGTATTCAAACCCGACATTTAATCCGGAAAAGGCCCTTCTTACAGGTACAAACAGACCAAAACTTATGCCAAACTCATTATGAGGGACATTTCCTTGATAAACATAGGACTGTCCGTACCGTATACCGGCGGAGTAGCGCATCCTGTGAAAGAATCGGGAAAAGGTTTCCACCGTGGGTCTGTACTCCACTCCTGCAGCTACGCGATAGCTGTTGTTGAAATTGCTTTGCCGGTTTGGGAGACTGAAATCTTCCCAGTTTTGCCATTGGTAGTCGAGGCCGGCAGACCAATTTTGGTTGATCCTGCCATACATGCCCACACCATAATACCCGGGCAGGCTTAACCTGCCATTGATGTGTTCAGCCTGGTAAATGGTATCATAAAAACCCATTCCGGGAATCCTTCTTCTCAGCACCTCTGTGCTGTTCAACCTGATGTCGTCCTGATGTCCGTAAGTGGCACCCACGACAAGGTTTCGGTTTTCAGAAAATAAAAATTCATACTGCATGCCAAAACCGAGGATCCAACCCCTTGCATGGTCCGTTTCAAGTTTGTTGGTGTGATGAATGCCTGCTCCGTCGGCAGATACAGTGGCCTCTCTTTCGAGTTTGCCGAACAAATAGGATGCATTCATCCCCAGGGAAAGATTTCCAACAGGGTTAATGGCAGTACCGATAAAAAGCTGCGACAGACCGCCTGACCCCCTGTAGAGGTAATGGATAGTCATGTCCTCGTCGTATTGTTCAACATCCCTGATATTATATCCCATCAGGCTGTATGGCTTGATGCCTGCACCAACTGCCCACCACCGGGTTACCGGAAAAGCAATGCTGATGTTTCCAAGTGAGATATAATCGGCATCCTGACGCACAACATCGGTCTCCTGCCGGTAAAAGTGGCTTACCATGGTTACATCAAAAACGAAAGAGGTGGTGTCAGCAGCCGTATAGGAAGCTGGATTGACATCATTCACATGCATGTTTGAACGGAAACCCTGGTTGATACCTCCCATCCCCTTGTTCTGATAAAAGTGATTGAAGCGGATCTCTCCTACTCCATACATCGAATAAGGCATATTGATCCTGTTTTGTGCCTGCAGTGGGGACAGGGTTGCCAAAACAATGAGGATCAGAAGGGAAGCTAAAACCGGCTTCATATTTATGTGTCTATACATTATGGTTAAGCATTAGATTTAATCCGTGCAGGACTATGTTGTCGACTGCAAATATCCTACTTTTTAGTTTTTTAGCAAAAATTTTTCCGTCTCCTCCGGAAAATATAACGTTAAAAAAACCTATTTCTTTTTCCAGTATAGCGATGAATCCCTGAATTTCAGCTGTTATGCCATTAATGACCCCCGACATCATGGAGGATTCAGTGGTGGTTCCAAGTAACGGTGTTTCTTCTTTAATGTTTTTGATCAGGGGCAATTCTCCGGTAAAATGGTTCATGGCACGCAATCGCATATGCAATCCGGGCGAGATCGTTCCGCCAATGTATTCATTTTCTGCTGTAACAACGTCTGTGGTGATGCAACTCCCTGCCGTGATCGCCAGGCTGTTTTGCCCGGGAAACATGTCAGCTGCAGCGATGGCGGCTGCCAGCCGGTCACTTCCAAGTGTTTCGGGTGTTTTGTAAAGCAATTTGATTGGTAATTTCAGGTTTATCCCTGCATGCAAAACAGGAAAGTGGCCGGTTGCAAGCCATGTGAACCTGTCAGCTTTACGAACTGTTGAAATGATTGCTGCCTCAGGGTTATGCTGCAATATCCATTCTTGAATAAGGGTTTGGTCCACATCAGTTGCTGTATGGAGCAAAAACAATTCCTTATCACGGAAAAGGGCGATTTTCACATTGGTGTTGCCTATATCAATTACCAGGTTCATTGTTAAGGGTTCATATTCTTCGTTTCGCTACCTGCCTTGCTATCACCGCGTTCTTCCCTGCGTCTTTCTTCGTGTTTATTGCTGAAAATGAGGGGCAAAGGTAATCATTGTTCCCTGATAAAGGAACAATTTATCAAAAAAATCCTGTGGAATAAAAAATCTTTTATACATTTGCACCACCAACAACTACCGGTACCATAGCTCAGTTGGTAGAGCAACGGACTGAAAATCCGTGTGTCCCTGGTTCGATTCCGGGTGGTACCACGCTAGTTTAGAACCACTTGCGACGTTTTTACGTTGTGGGTGGTTTTT
>SKTA01000263.1 GCA_007122745.1 Bacteroidales bacterium | reverse complement strand
CTCTTCGGGATGTGGCTCCAGCCACTGCATGTCCCGGATTTTTGTTGTCGACACCCTTTTCCCCCGGGCCTTGTAGCTTTTTACGGTGATGAATTCGGCCACGTCAATCTCCTCTTCATCCTTCTGCCTGCGGTCAGAGGGGGGATATTTTAACAGAAGCCGGGGTAGTTTATCCGTTGTGATCAGCAGAAGTTGATTTCCGCTGTCATCACCGATGAAACCGATCATCTTGCCATTCGTTTCCGGTTCAAAGCGCTTGATATAATGATAACCCTGCGCTTCATCAAAGTAAACGGCAGTGATGATTGTTTCCTCTTTTAGCTTTTTCAGGATGAGTGGATTCTCATCAAAATGACTGGACAGGTCATAACCCATGATTCGCATCTTACCGGAAGAATAAATGGCCATAATTTTGTCATCCCCCTTAAAAGCACCCAGGTATTTTCCTCTCTTGTCAGAGTTCAAGCGTAAAACCGTATCATCAAACCAAATATCCATCGCTCCGAGTGTAGAGACCCCTTCATCCTTAAGTACGATCCTTCTCATAGCATGTTTGGTAAGGATATTGCCTCCTGCTCCCCTGCCTTTTATGGTCAACTCACTAAAATCAAACTCGAAAACCGTCTTTTTCAGTCGCGGTTTATGGCGCAGGTACACTGTGACCACCTCTGCCTCTCCATTGGGATTGGCTGTAAAATAGAGGATCTTGCTCCCTTTGGTTCCTTTGGTCAGGTCATATTCCTTATCACGAGTGACACCCTTAACAGGGAAACGCTTTACATAGATTGCCCCCTTTGGACCGTCACGGTAGATTGCATTGTATATCGTACGTTCATCATTTCGTTCGAACACACCGATATGGATCACATCCTTGCCGACAAAAGACTTTTCCGTAACCTTTGTGATCATGTAAGTGCCATCCTCACGAAAAACGATGATCTCATCCAGGTCAGAACATGCGCAAACGTACTCATCTTTTTTCAGGGCAGTTCCGGCAAATCCCTCCTCCCTGTTCACATAGAGTTTTTCATTGGCTACTGCTACCCGCGAGGCCTCTATGCTGTCGAAGAACCGGATCTCCGTTTTCCGTTCACGTCCGGTTCCATATTTCTTTTTAATGTTCTTAAAATAATCAATGGCATATTGAACAAGGTGTTCCAGGTGATATCTGGCCTTTTCCAGCCGCTCATTCAGTCTGGCTATCTCCTTTTCCGCCTTGTCGGAGTCATATTTTGAAATCCGTTTTATTTTTATTTCGGTAAGATGTATAATGTCTTCTTTTGTGATCTCTCGATAAAAGTCTTTTTTAAAGGGTTCCAGGCCTTTGTCGATGGCATTCACAACCGCCTGCCATGTCTCACATTGTTCAATGTCGCGATAAATCCGGTTCTCAATGAAGATCTTCTCAAGACTGGCATAGAGCAGCTGCTCCATCATCTCATCCCGTTCAATCTCCAGCTCCTTTTTCAGCAGTGCAACCGTATTGCCGGTGGATATTTTCAGCACTTCATTGACTGAGAGAAAGCGGGGTTTGTCGACATCTATGATGCAGCAGTTTGGTGAGATGCCCACTTCACAATCTGTAAAGAGGTAAAGGGCATCAATGGCCTGATCGGGCGATATTCCAGGTCCCAGATGGATCAGGATCTCCACTTTTTCTGCAGTGTTGTCCTCGATCTTCCGAATCTTGATCTTTCCCCTGTCGTTTGCGGTCACAATGCTCTCCATTACGCTGTTGGTAGTTGTTCCAAAGGGAATTTCATTGATCACAAGGGTTTTTTTATCCTGGATGTTGATGCGTGCACGTATTCGCACCTTTCCGCCCCGCATGCCACCGTTATATTTGGAAAAATCGGCATATCCGCCGGAGGGGAAATCGGGCATGATATCGGGTTCTTCCCCTTTCAGATAGTTAATGGAAGCATCGATCAGTTCAATAAAATTATGGGGCAATATTTTTGATGCAAGCCCGACAGCGATCCCTTCAACGCCTTGTGCCAACAGTAAAGGGAATTTGGCAGGTAAACTGATTGGCTCTTTATTTCGGCCGTCGTAACTAATCTTCCAGTTTGTGGTTTTCGGATTGTAAACCACATCCAGGGCAAACTTTGAGGGTCGTGCTTCAATATAGCGCGGTGCTGCAGCGCTGTCGCCGGTAAGGATATTGCCCCAGTTTCCCTGGGTATCGATCAGCAGATCCTTTTGCCCGAGTTGCACCAGGGCATCGCCAATGGATGCATCACCATGGGGATGATATTTCATTGTATGCCCAATGATGTTGGCCACTTTGTTATAACGACCGTCATCAAGCTCTTTCATGGCATGGAGGATCCTGCGCTGCACCGGTTTCAGGCCATCTCTCATCTCGGGGACGGCCCGTTCCAGGATCACATAAGAAGCATAGTCGAGAAACCACTCCTGGTACATCCCCGACAACCGGGTTGTTCTGGTCTGTTCTTCCCGAATATTCTCCTCATGATCATCTCCGGAGTTTACCTGTTCATTCCCGCTATGATGTTCATCCATCATAATAACAATAAATAATATGATTCAGCATTACGAAAACGCTGCAAATTTAATAATAAATCCCTATTGAATGCCTTATTTCCAAAAGCGGAGCAGGAACACCTCAAACAAAAGGAAAACAAGGGCCAGAACAAGAAAGAGTCGCCACAGCTGCTTTCCAAGAACCATTTCATGAAGCACCTGATCCAGAGGTCTGTCTCCTGCTTCAACCACCGAGACATTATCAAGCTGCAGATCGGTAATCAGATCCTGTATTTCAACTGGCGAATAAGCCTCCAGTAATGACTCACGCCTGTCGTAATTAAAAGACAAGCCGGTAACCCGTTCTTCTCCCCTATACAACGAATAGTTCTGAGCCTCCTCTATCTGGTCGTGGAAAAGCAGTTGCATCTGGTTTCCAATCCTGCGCTGCTCCGGTATCACCTCAAATTCTTCCCTTCTCACGGTAAAAACATCATCAGAAGGACCTCTCCGTCCCGACATCATTACAGCCATTTCAGGACCTATCAAATGATATAAAGCCTGAAGACCATCGCTATGCAGGGCAATGTTGGCCATTACCGGAACAAATACCGAATGTCTCTGAAAATTACTGAAAGTGCCATCAAGCGGAACGGCAGAAAGGTACACCCTGCCATCTCCGCTCCGATAAGAAGCAAAGAAAGGCAATCCGTTTTGTAATTGCAGCAAATCCATTCCGGTACTTCTTTGTGAACGTGATATTTCATAATAAGATGAAACATTCGGAAGGTCAATGTTTTCCGGAATCTGTTCAAAAACACCTTCGAAAAGGGGATGCATTTCATTGATCATGCTAACGCGAATATCGGTCGTATCCAGCCGTGAATATACATCCACATCAAGGCTTCTTAAAAAAGTTTCATAAGACAGAATATCAATTTGCCTTCCGGGAAAAACTGCAAGGTGACCTCCCTCCTCTATAAACCTTTTTAGTTCCATTGCAAGACCGGAAGAGATCTGATCGAGGCCGTTAAGAAGAATCAACGGGTAATCGGAAAAAACGGAATAGTCGATGGAAAAGGCAGGCATGCTTCGATAACGGAAAAGCTCATTTCTGTCGTACAAAGCCTGCATATATGGGTTGCTGCCGGAACCTTCAATCGCCAGAACAGGTATTTCAAAAGATACACCATAGGTGAAATAGAGCCGGTCGTCGAATGTAACCGGATAATCAACAATTTCAACATATCCCTGCTGCAGCGTTTCAGATCCGGCCGACCATGACAGCTGGACCTCCGTCTCACTGTCGGCAGCAACATTGAAAGCGACCACCGATCTTTGTTGTCCTTCAATAAAAAGCCTGAGCGGTTGATTTTCCAGGTTTCTGTTGCCATCATTTCGGATACGCACGTGAAGGGTAATCGGTTCACCGGCAAGGCGAACAGGAGTTTTAAACCAACAAGAGTCTATGAAAAGGTTCTCTTCTTCCTGGGAGGGCAGTGGAATCAGGGAAGATGAGAGTACAATGCCGGGTTCCAACTTGTCGAGGCCGGAGGTGCTTTTCTGATAGTCACTGATAAAATAGGCCTTATGGTTTTTAAATGGGGCATTTGCAAAAAGTTCCTCTTTACGAACCATAACCTCATCAATGGTACGAACACGTGCACTGGGTTCAATTTCACGGACCAGGTCGACAAACTCCTCCCTGCTTACGAATCGCTGATGTCGTCCTTCAAAATCATTGGTCAGCAACAGGAAACGATCTGCCGGCCCGTAAATGGAAGCAATTTCAAGAGCCCTTTCCCTGGCCTCATCAAGCAAACTTCCCCGTGCAGAAAGGGCATCCATGCTAAAAGAGTTGTCGATGTAAATTCCGGTAGCGTTACCGGCTGGATCTATATCATCACCGTTAGAAGGAATATAGGGCTTCGCAAATGCCATCACCAGAAAGACAATGGCCAGAATACGCGATAAAAGTATCAGAAGATGTTTTAACCGTGACTCCTTGTCTGAGGCCTCG
>SKTA01000159.1 GCA_007122745.1 Bacteroidales bacterium | reverse complement strand
GCATGCCAGATACCAATATCGAAAGAGAAGTATGGGACAGCAACCGCAAAGCTTTGTTTATCAATCTTGACAGAAGCATTTATGGCTCTTTTGCTGAAATTGGAGGAGGGCAGGAAGTGGCGCGGTGTTTTTTTCAATCAGGGGGTGCATCCGGCACGGTGGCCCGTACCGTATCAGCCTACGATATGGCCTTCAGCGACTATCTTTATGGCAAGGGTCCGACCCGGCGTTATGTTTCAGAGCAGCGGCTAATGCAGATGCTCAATAAAGAATACGATAGTCTGGAAACTTTGTTAAAAAAAGAGCGCGGCAGCGATACGCGTTTCTTTGCTTTTGCCAATACGGTGGCTACGCTCAATTACCGGAAAGACAACGAAGCACACGGATGGATCGGTGTACGCTTTCAATTAAAACCGGGGACAAAGCCAAATGATGTAATCCTGCACGTCCGCCTGCTTGAAAATGACAGCCTGCGTCAGCAGCAAACATTGGGTACCCTTGGGGTAAACCTGATCTATGCCTGTTACTACAATTACCAATACCCAAATAGTTTTCTGAAGTCTCTCTTAGAAGACATTTCAGGTGACAGGGTGGAAATAGACATGATCCGAATGCGTGGCCCGGATCTGGATTATGTTGACAACAGACTTTTGGCAGTTCAGCTGGTGAAGAATGGGATGACGCCGGTTACCATGTTCGACCGCCATGGCAATGTAAAACAACCTTCCGATCTGCTTTACAAAAAAAACATCATGGTGCTGCGCGGAAGCTTCCGACCAATTACCTATGTCGGCTTTGATATGCTGAAGGCCGGATTTTCGCTGTTCAAACAGGAGGTTGGTTATAACAAGCAGGAAAACAAAACCGAAGTGCTGTGCGAAGTCACACTTAACAACCTCATTGAAGCAGACGAATTTGACGAAAGAGACTTCCTGGACCGGGTAGACATCCTGAGCGGGATGGGCCAAAACGTAATGGTTTCCGGGTTTCGCGAGTTTTACAAACTTGCTGAATGGTTCCAGCGCTTCAAGATCAACAACATCAGAATGGTGATCGGCGCCCTGACCTTTCAGAATGTAATCAACAAAAAGTATTACAGTCACTTGCACGGAGGAATGATGGAAGCATTTGGCAAACTGTTTATGAACAACCTTAAGGTCTATATTTATCCGGGACGAACAAAATCAACAGAACAGGTGATCAAGATCGCAAACATGCCAATTGATGATGACATAAAGCATTTAATCGAACATCTTAAAGAAAACAAATACATTCTTGATATTCCGGGATATCGAAAGGAAGTACTCCCCTATTTCTCACACATTGTGCTTCAGAAAATCAAAAACAACGACACTGAATGGGAACAGATGGTGCCAAAATATGTTTCAGCATTCATTAAAACCCATAAGCTCTTTGGTTATCAGCCTTCTGAGGATTGATCTGAGCAGGTAAAGAAATCTCTGTCATCCTGAATGGGAAGCCCCGCTAAACGCTAAACGGGGCAGCAACTTTTCATTTTTCATTTTTCATTTTTCATTTTTCATTTAAAACTCCTTCGGCTCAAAGCCTTCGGGGTTTACGATTCTAGCGCTTTTGCCGGTAGCGCGGATGGTAAACAGGCCATTTTTTTCAGCCATCTTATCGCTGTTGGAGTGGACACGGATATAGGCCACAGCGCCAAGCACGCGGTCTTTGCCGGCGTATTCGGGCATCCATTCACGGAAATGTTTGAGTTTGTGCAAAAAATCGTTGACGTCATCAGGGCGCAGGGTGGTTTTTACCTCTACGACAACGCAAACATCGCCGTTCACCGCAATAATATCGAATTCATAACCCTTCTCATCATCGCTTTTGGCACGTTCTACGGTTCGCTTAACCACAATACCGCGTTCCTGCATCACGCGGGGCAGGTCGCCTTCAACGAGCGACTCAACCAGCCGGCCCCACTGACTGGTGAACAAGTCAAATGCTTTCGTGATCTTTTTGTTGGTTTCAAGGAACCTCTTGTCCGTTTCCTGCCATTTCTTATCAGATTCCTGAAACCGCTTATCCGTTTCTTGCCATTTTCTGTCCGTTTCCTGGAACATCAGCCAGACCTTTTCGAAGGACAGCGAGCCTTGGGGTTGGTAAATGCCACCGGGGTCGTTGACATGATCGGGGTCACGGTCTTTGTTGTATTTGTCTTTGTCTTTACCGGATGTCATTACATTTGTTTGTTATGTTTCAATACAAAAATAAAGCTGTATAAAGAGACCTCCAAGGTTTTAGACGAATTTAAAGGCTATCGGTAATTTATTTTTGATAAACGGCGGATTTTCGATTGCCGATTTTCGATTATCGATTTTAAAAGCTCGAAGCTGGAAGGAAAATAATAATTTGTGATAATTTGCGAAATAATTTGTGAAAATTTGTGGATAAAAACGCCAACAGATTCTTCGCTGGCGCTTAACTTCTAAACACCTAAACAACTAAACTTCTAAACTCCTAAACTTTCTTATATATCAAAATCATCAAAATCCATCCCGTTGTCGTCACCGTTTTCGCGCATACGGCGATCCCTCCGGCGGTCGTACTCATTGATGCGGTAAGTGAACCCAATGCTCACCTGACGGCTGACACGCCACCGTTCCATGTCCATCGAGAAATTTTCTCCATAGTTGTGCATACTGAAGCGCATGGTGTCAAAAATATCCCTGAAGTTCACAGTAATCGTGCCGTTGTTATTCAACACATTCTTGCGCACAGCTGCATTCACTGAATACATCGCATCCATTTCGCCCTGCAACATAATGATAGGGGATCTGTAAAAGCCGTTTAACTGAACGTTCCAGCCATTTCCTAAACTCATATTGCTCATAAACCTTCCAGACCAGGAGTAGCTGTCGTTCTCCTGATCCATCTGAGCACCTCTGCCTTCAATAATGTTCCGGAAGTAACTCATGGTGGCATTTACGTTCCACCAGCTTGTCAGTCGCTGGGAAACAACCATTTCAGCACCGTAAGATACCCCTTTGTTCAGATTGGCAAAGTTGGTTACGGTAACATCCCGCCCTTCCATTCCGGGAATGGTATCGGTAACATAGCGATAACGGGTGATCATACCATCCGTATGGCGATAGAAAATACTGGGATTGACGGTGGTTGTGTTCCAGAAACGCGTATAACTTAACTCGAGTGAGTTGATAAACTCGGCATCCAGATGCGGATTGCCCATAGATACTTCATATTCGCTGCTGTAGCGCATAAACGGATTAATATTCCTGTTGTGCGGACGGTTGATCCTTCTGCTGTAGCTTATCTGCGCATTCTGATTGTTTTCAAAGCTTCTGCGGATATGGGCTGATGGAAACAGACCAAAATAATCATTATCGAACACAAAATCAGTCGTGCGCTGATCGCCATCCACAAAAGTTTGCTCGGCGCGCAACCCTGCCTGTAAGCTATAGTTACCTAAAATTGTACCATAGATGGCATAGGCAGCAAAGATCTGTTCATTGTATATAAAGTGATTGCTCCTGTCTGTATTTCTTACCCAGTTACTGTTTTCCTGATTGAAGTCTTCAAAGAGGAATTCGCTATCCATCTCCCTGATCTGGATGCGGTAACCGGTCTCAAATTTTGAGTCTTCACTCAGGGGGTGTACATAGTCCAGCTGGGTAGAAAATGACCAGTTCTGTCCATCCATATTGGACCGTTCCAAAACTGTTTCAAGATCATTATGCGGTGTTTGCCAGTTCTGATCAAAAAAATCCTGCTGAAAAAACTGGTTTCTGTCCATATCGCGTGTTGAAAAAGAAACATCTGCATTCATTTCCCTGTGTCTTTGATCAAAAGTACGTCTGAAATACAACTGATGGGTAAAGCTGTTGTGCAGCATATCCGTTTCATTATCCATCAGGAAAAGGCTGTTGGGATTGGTAACATCCTGATAGAGCATATACTCGGTCAGGTTATCCATATTTCTGTTCCAGTTGCTGTAGCGGGATGAGAGGGTCAGTGTGGTTTTGCTATTGATGTTAAAATCAAAACCGGCTTGTACATTGTGTGAGTTCATCCCTCTGTTTCCTGTAATCTCCTGATCCATAAAATTGGTTTGGCCGGGCATGAATGTTGCGCGTTGGCTGTTGCCAAAGCTTTCCATATCTGATAATCTGGCGCTGTAGTTGGTAAAGAAGTTCCATCGATTATACTGGTAATTTAGGTTAACAGAACCGCTGTAACGCCCTGCTGATCCGGCATTCAGTGACACCATACCGTTATATCCCGGTTTGCGTTGTTGTTTGAGAACCACATTAATAATCCCTGAGGTACCTTCGGCCTCATACCTTGCTGAAGGATTGGTCACAACTTCCACCCTTTCGATCATCTCGGCAGGAATTTGCTCAAGAGCTTCTGAAACTGTTAGCCCCGTTAGTGTTGAGGGACGGCCATCAATAAGCACGGTAACATTGGTGCTGCCACGAAGGCTCACATTGCCATCAAAATCAACGGCAATACTTGGAATATTATCCATCAGCTCAAGTGCGG
>SKTA01000145.1 GCA_007122745.1 Bacteroidales bacterium | reverse complement strand
CATTGGTCATCTGTTGTGTCATGTCCCGAAGAGTACATTGATTACCAATATTCTGGTGATGTTGTAGGAAATTCGATCCCGGCACAAACAATAACCATCCTTCCTGGTGGTCCGGAAGCTTGTAACATAATATATACCATTATTCCTGTAATTAATGGTTGTGAGGGGAATCCATTTACGCATACAATTTTTGTTACTATGGCTCCCAATACGTTTGTCGTAAGCGGCGGTGGAACCATATGCCAGGGGGAGTCCACTACCATCACCCTGGATGGATCTGAATTTGGAATCAATTATCAACTGCTGCGCAATGGAAACCTTTTACCAGGCACAACAATTCCCGGCAATGGAGATGTGTTAACCTGGACCGGCATTTCACAGACCGGTGAATACACTGTAATGGGTACGAACCTTAACAGTGGTGTTTCTGAAATGATGGTAGGGAGTGCTGATGTAAACGTAAGACCTTTGCCTCAACCATTCACTCTGTACACCATGGCTCCGGGCGACAATTGTGCTCCCGTCACACCATGGCTCAACGGATCGCAACCCAATGTAACATACCAGTTAAATCGCACAGATCCCGGCGGAGCATACCATCCAAACATACAAGAAAAAATCGGGACCGGACATCCGCTGACCTTTGATACGCAAGATAATCCCGGAACCTACACAGTGCTTGCTATAATTGACCATAGCGATGTTATATGTAGCAGGGAAATGCTTGGTTCGGTGATTGCCGACCCCCTGCCATTGGAGTTTACCATCTCGCCGCAAGGCATCATCTGTGAAGATACTGAGAATATCTGCATCGAATCATCAGAAAACGGCATTGAATATCAACTATGGCTAAACGAACAATTCGTGCCCGGCACGCAGGTGACCGGAACCGGTGATGAGATATGCTTTGTAACGCTTGATGCACCCGGCACATATAAGATCCATGCAAAAAATCCAATCACCGGCTGCGAAATTTTCTTTACTGAAACCATACAGGTAGAACCCTTGCCAAATGTATATGCAATGCACCCCATCGCAGGTTGCAAGGGAACCGAAATCATATTAAACGGCTGTCAGGATGGCATCGATTATTATCTCTATTTTGAACCGGCCGGAGACACCAAGGAGTTCATCGAAATTGTCGGTCCAATTAATTGCAATGGTTCCGCAATATTGAGCTTTGGACAGCATTTTGACGAGGGTACCTACCGGATCAAAGCCATTAACCCGCAAACCAATTGTTTAGAATGGATGAATAATACTACCACCATCCATCCTTCACCCGAAGCATTTAACATAAGCCCGCAAGGAGGAGCATGCCCGGAGGTAACAATATCCCTGAAAAACTTCCAGCATGGTGCAACATATTTTCTTTACAGGGACGGGGAAATCGTTGTTTCCGCAAACGTCATCAACAATTCCGTCACCTTTGAGCCACAATCAATACCTGGCATCTATACCGTGAAAGCAAAGTTTATATATGACAACGGGGTTGTATGCTGGACGGACATGCTGGGTTCACTGGAAATATTTCCCTTGCCTGGCCATTATTCCATGTTGCCACAAGGAGAGGTTTGTCCCCCGACAACTTTCTCATTAAATGATTCAGACAATGGTACAAAATACATATTGATTCATGACCAATCAGGTAACGTACAATCAATAAACAGCACGGGAGGCCCCATCAGTTTTGATGCACAGTCCAACCCTGGAAACTATTGGATTGAAGCCACCAATAGCCAGGGATGTCATACAACCATGCTGAATACGGCAACAATTCTTAATAAACCGGATCAATACACCATTACACCAAGCCCGGGACAGTGGTGTTTGGATGAGCCGATGGTGATCGGATTGTCAGATTCTGATACAGGCATCTCTTATGAATTGCATCGCACCGGCACAGCTAATTACCCGCAAGACTCAAAACCAGGCCAAAATGGGCCCATAAGCTTTGAGCCGGTTAATGTAGCAGGTACCTATAAGGTTCTTGCAATTAACGACGCGACCGGATGTCAGCAGTGGATGATTGGTGAAATCATACTTGACTACCTTCCCATTGTATATAATGTTACCGTTGATGGCCTAGCAGCAGACGGATTCTATTGTCCCGGTGTTGAAATTGGTCTAACCGGATCGGTTAACGGCATTTTCTATGACCTGCTCCATAATGATGCAGTTATTGAAACCCGGGAAGGAACAGGCCTTGCCATTACTTTTGGCACATACTGGGAAACAGGTGAATATCGTGCAAGGGCACGAAACACATCCACTACTTGCAGTTCCGATATGAACGGCATCATTGATCTCTATGAACACCCGGATATTTTTCAGCTTGTTCCGGAGAACCTGCCATTATATTGTGAAGGTGATGACAATGCCATTACGCTTACGTTAAATTATGCGCAAGCGGGTACTGTTTATCAACTTTTCAAGGACCATTCACCTCAGCCAATACCTGTTGAGGCGCCCAAGCCAGGCAACAACAGCAGCCTCTCCTGGGAGAACATTTCATCCCACGGTGAGGGCGATTATTTCGTGATAGCCAGCTTCATTGCAGACCCCAACTGCTGGGCACAAATGGAAGGCATTGTAACCACAACAGAAGTGCCTTTGCCAACAGCCCAAATTTCAGGCAGTACCAGCATATGTGAAGGCCAGTCAACCGACATTGAATTTGACCTGACCGGATTTGAGGATCATCAAATCAGGGTCATATATTCAGCCAATGGCACAAACCAGCACGAAGTAGTATTTGCTGCCAATGAGCCACATGTTGTCACTGTTTCGCCAACGGCAACAACCATATATGAAATCGTTAACGTTGAATATGTCGAGTTCCCCCACTGTATTGGCACTGTCTTGGGAGGACCCATTGAAGTGACTGTAAATCCGTTGCCTGAAGCTACATTCACAATCAACGGGGAAACCCTCATTGCAAACGAAACTTATAGCTTTTGCCAGGGTGAAACCGCAGAGGTTGCCCTTTCCGGCATCGATCAGGGTCAAGGCCCCTTCAGAATTACCTATCGGGTCAATAATGGGTTCCCGGTAATGAAATTAAACATCTCACTCGATGAGGTATTCTTCAGCAGGGCATTTGACGAAGGCATTCACACGTTTGAGATCACCCGGATTACCGACGACAATGGTTGCGAGGCAATTATTGATCCGGATCTGATAATCACGATCCAGATACTTGATGAGCTGGTGGCCGGTGACCTCATTGAAGGTGACAACCAGGAGATTTGCTTCGCGGAAACACCCTTGCCCATCAGCTTCAGTGAACCCAACGGTGGCAGCGGCAATTATCATTACCAATGGCAGGTACTTTCCAATACAGTCTGGCAAGACATCCCCGGCGAAGAGGAGCTCCTGTTTCAGCCGACGCAATTGCACAAAACCACCACATACCGCCTGCTGCAGATTGATGGCCATTGCAACCCGCCACAACAGGTGGAAACCACCGAGGTAACAGTAATTGTCCACGACGAGCTGATCGCCGGAGTGGCAGGCACCGGTCAGACAATATGTTACGGTGATACGCCTGAGCCACTTGTTGCTTCAGCACCCGAAGGTGGCAGCGGCGACTTCGACTACCGGTGGGAGATATTTAATGGCACCGCATGGGAGCCGGTAAACGCAGGCACAGGCACCAACACCCTCGAATACAGCCCCCCGGTGTTGTACGAAACTACATCTTACCGCCTCATTCAATCTGACACCTATTGCGGTCCTATGCAAAATGTTATTACCAATGAGGTGGTTATCGCCATTGACCCATTGCCTGGTGCAGATGCAGGTACCGATGCAGTGATTTGTGAACTGGGATTTCATGTTTTGCAAGATGCTTCCGCATCACACTATGAATCAATTGTTTGGGAAATACTGGAAGGAAGCGGAGAAATCATACAGGAAGACATTGAAAACCCAACATATTGGCATTACCTGACAAACGATGAACCTGTTACGAATACTGTCCTGCAAATGAATGCATTTGGGGAAGGGGCGTGTGCGGCATACGTCAGCACCTCCACCGTCACCATTCAAATTGATCCGTTACCTGAAGCAAATGCAGGACTAAGCGCCGTCATTTGCCAGAATGAAATGCTTGAGATGCAGGATGCCATGGCATTTAATTACAGCCATGTATTATGGGAAGTGGTATCAGGAAATGGAATTATCGTGTCTCCTACCCACGTGAATGCCGGTTACACTCCCGATGAAAGTGATGCCGGAAAAACCGTCGTGCTCAGCCTTACAGCATTTGGGGAAGGGATGTGTGACTTTGCCATAAATCAGTCACTGAAAACCATTGAAGTTCTGGAATTACCCATCTTATCCCTTGAGATAAACGGAGAGCTGCTGATGGCCGGTGCGACCTATTCATATTGCCTCGATGACCTGGTAGAGATCTCATTGGCTGACATTTCTAGTGGACAGCCACCGTTTGACATTCATTGGCAAGTCGGGGACTATTCCGGAGCGACGACAGCATCGGTTAACGATGTCATATTCAGCGAGAACCCGGATCCGGGCGAATATCCAATTGAGATCAGCTT
>SKTA01000049.1 GCA_007122745.1 Bacteroidales bacterium | reverse complement strand
GTGAGACCCGCCATTTCGAATTTATCGCGCAGGCTGTTGCACAAGGTTGTATGAAGCTCGGACTGGAAAGTGGTATCCCTGTCATTTTTGGTGTGCTGACTGCCGATAATTACGATCAGGCCCTCCAGCGTGCCGGCGGGAAACACGGCAACAAAGGTGATGAAGCAGCCGTAACGGCCATTCAAATGGCCGGATTAAGATCTGTTTGAAATAAAAGTTTGGTTCAATGTCCTCAAAAAACCCACGGATTGTCTTCATGGGCACGCCCGAATTGGCTGCATTCATCCTGGATGAACTGCTTAAGGCAAGCTTAAACATCGTGACTGTGGTAACCGCACCGGACAAGCCGGCCGGACGTGGCAGAAAACTGAGACAATCACCCGTAAAACTTATCGCTGCTGAAAAAAACATCCCCCTTCTGCAACCAGAAAACCTAAAAGACCCCGCTTTTTTATCAAAGCTAACGGAGATAAGGCCTGACATTCAGATTGTTGTTGCATTCAGGATGCTGCCGGAAGCAGTGTGGAGCATCCCTTCAATCGGAACATTTAACATGCACGCCTCCCTCCTCCCCGATTACCGAGGTGCAGCCCCGATCAACTGGACAATCATCAACGGTGAAAAAATAACCGGTGTAACAACCTTCCTGATCGATCATAAGATTGATACCGGCAATATTCTCCTCAGAAAAGAGATCTCTATTGATCCCTATGAAACTGCCGGTAGCCTGCACGAAAAGATGAAACATGAAGGAGCTGCAATTGTGCTAAATACTACTAAGGCATTATGCAACCAAACTGTACGTCCCATTCCCCAATCAGAACTCATAAAGCCGGAAGAGAAACTCAATCTCGCTCCAAAAATCCATAAAGAGGATTGTCAAATCAACTGGAACCAACCTGTAGCAAAAATTATTAACTTCATACACGGCCTGAGTCCAATCCCTGGAGCTTATTGTAAATGCGAATTAGCGGATGGCCAGGTAACGAATATTAAAATATTTGAAGCCAGACCTGTTCCGGCCAAACACGAACATCCGACAGGCCACCTGATCACAAATAATAAAGATGAACTGCTTTTTGCTGCCAAAAACGGATTTGTTCAGGTTCTGCAATTGCAATTACCCGGAAAAAAAAGAATGCGTGTTGACGACCTGCTCAGAGGCTATCAATTCTCTTAATAATTCAGGCCTTTTGCCTTGTAACCCTTCTAAAAACAAAGATTGACGCGGTTTTTAACCGAAGTTATTAACAAAAAGGCACATTTTATTAACATTTTTCATTATTTTAGGCTTTAAACTTGCATTTTCCTAGAAATGGCCTATATTTGCAATGGTTAATGGAAACTTATAAATCTATTTTTTAACCAAAAACGTAAAATCATGAACAAAGCAGAACTAATTGATGCAATTGCAATGAAAGCCAACCTGACAAAAGCGGATGCCAAAAGAGCACTTGACGCTTTTATCGAAGCAACAACTGATGCCCTGAAAAAAGATGACAGGGTAGCCCTCGTCGGATTTGGCTCTTTTGCAGTAGCAAAAAGAGATGCTCGTAAAGGAAGAAACCCGCAAAGCGGCGCAGAAATCACCATTCCCGCTAAGAAGGTTGTAAAATTCAAAGCCGGAGCTGAACTTGCAAAGGTTGTAAAGTAAAGAATTCTTTTACACAGCACATCAAAAGAGGTTGTCTCAATAATGGGACAGCCTCTTTTTGTTTTGCTATAGAGAAACCTTCGTATCTTAGCCCAAAAGTTATTTACCTTAAGATATCTCAACCACAGGAATAGATCCATGTCGAAAGAAAACATGCAAAAAGGATATGATCCCAGTAAGGTGGGAGTTACAACCAATAATATTTTCGGACTTCCATTTACCTCCGCTAATTCCCTCCTGGTTTTTATTCCGGTACCTTGGGATGTAACCACTTCCAGCTTTGTCGGCACTTCAAAAGGACCGGAAAACATCCTGAGAGCATCCTATCAGATTGACCTGTTTGCACCTGCTGCAGCCGATGCCTGGCAGCATGGAATCGCCATGGAGGAGATCGATGCTGCCCTGATGGCCAGAAACAACAACCTTCGGCGAGAAGCAGAAGCATACATCGAATTTCTTGAAGCAGGAGGTGACCCGAAAACTGACAACAACATGATGCTGAAGCTCAAACATATCAACAAGGTTTGTGAATCAGTTACCGCGGAGATTAAAGAAAAATCGCGTTCCTGTTTAAACCGGAAGCAGATACCCTTTCTGGTAGGTGGCGACCATAGCATTTCCAGCGGACAGATTGAAGCTTTGGCGGAAAAGACCAATTTTGGCATCCTCCAGATCGATGCACATGCCGATCTGCGAAACAATTACATGGGCTTTACCCGCTCACACGCCTCCGTTATGCATCGCGCAATGCATACACAAGGGGTTCAGACAATCGTGCAGGTTGGTATCAGGGAAATTTGTCCGGAAGAACAAACGGTAATCGATCAAAACCCCAAAAAGATCAAAACATTTTTTGATCACAAATTACAGCATGACCTTTTTAATGGAAAAAAGTGGGTTGACATTTGTAATCAGGTTGTTGAAGAGCTTCCGGATAAGGTCTACATCACGTTTGACGTGGATGGCCTGGAGCCGGCATGCTGTCCGGGCACAGGAACACCCGTTCCGGGTGGCTTGAGCTATAACCAGGCTGTGTACCTGATCGAAAAGGTGATACAGGGCAACAAACAGATCATTGGTGCCGACCTGGTGGAAACAGGTCCAACAAAAATGGATGGGATCGTCTCCAGCCGCCTGCTGTTCCAGATGGCCTCGATGATCATAAAAAGCATCGAAAACAGATGACCAACAATGACAAAAGGGAGCTGATCCACTTCCTTACCAATTATGTTACAGACGCCCGGCTGTCCAAAATGAATGATGTGCTGAGCAAACGCACACGTTACCTTACCCTTGTGATAGAAGACATCTACCAGGCACAGAATGCCAGTGCCGTATTGCGCTCCTGCGAATGCTTCGGGGTTCAGGATGTCCACATCATTGAAAACCGCAATACCTATCAGGTCAACCCGGATGTTGCCCTGGGTGCCGACAAATGGTTGAGCATTCATAAATACAACAAAGCGGAGCACAACACCCTGGATTGTCTGAACGAACTTAAGAGCAAGGGGTATAAGCTTATCGCCACCACCCCGCACGAAGACGACTGCCTGCTGGAGGAACTGCCTCTTGATCAGAAAACAGCCCTGCTCTTTGGCACCGAACTAAAAGGGCTCTCAGAGGAAGCCATCGGCATGGCTGACGGATTCATGAAGATATCAATGTCGGGCTTCACCGAAAGCTTTAACATCTCCGTGTCTGCTGCCATCTGTTTGTATCACCTGGCACCAAGAATCAGAAAAGAGGTCAATAACTGGCAGCTGACCGAAGAGGAACAAACAGACATTATGCTCGAATGGCTGATGGGTAGCATAAAGAATGCCCAGGCTTTGCTCAAGCACCATATAAACGTTAAACGCTAAACCGATTTATCCCGCATATTGCGTAACCAGGGCTTTAAAACGTGCGCCCCGTTCCTTAAAATCACGAAACTGGTCATAACTGGTGGCGGCAGGCGATAACAAAACCGTTTTCCCGGGTGGCGTGTTTCCAACCGCCAGCTGAACCGCCTCTTCAAAAGAGGATGCCAAAATGCAAAGCTTCTCATTGAAAGCAGAATCATTTTCTGTGAGGTGATGCATCCTTTTACCCGATTCGCCAATGAAAAACAGGTTTTTCACATCCGAATTTGATAAATAATGAATCAGATCGACATAATCCAGTCCGCGGTCCTTGCCACCCAATATCAGGGTTGCTGCATCGGGGAACGCTTTCACTGCCTCAATGGTTGCCTCAGGCACCGTGGCAATCGAATCATTGATGTAGCGAACGCCCTGAAACGTTCCGATATGCTCCAGGCGATGGGGCAAACCGGTAAAAGTGATCACAGCTTTGGCAATTTCTGCTGCAGACACACCCAGTGATGTTGCAACCCCGCAGGCCGCCATGATGTTGATCAGGTTGTGATCGCCCGAAAGCAAACGGTGCGTCACAACTTTGGGAATAACCGTTTGAACGGAAGCCATTTTTACCATCACATTCTCATCATCCATATACACCACATTATCGCTTATGGGATTTGTGCTCAAAACAACAGGTGTTGACGGAAGCTTGTATGGTTTCAGAAGTTTTTCAATGACTTTGTTTTCAGGATAGTAGAATAGCAAATCTCCGGGCTGCTGCCACCTGGCAATGTTCATTTTCGCCTGCTGGTAAGCATCATAGGAATCATAATGATCCAGATGCTCCCTGAAAACATTCAAAAAAATGGCAATGTGTGGCGAAACTGCCAGATGTTCCAGCTGATGGCTGCTCATCTCGAACACGATGATGCTGTCTGCATCAACTTGATATATCAGGTCAAAGCAGGGTGTCCCGATGTTTCCGGCCAGCAGAGATGTTTTATTGCCTTTTTGCAGGATGTGATGTAACAGGGCCGCTGTGGTACTTTTCCCTTTTGTCCCGGTGATC
>SKTA01000206.1 GCA_007122745.1 Bacteroidales bacterium | reverse complement strand
TGACAAGCCAACTTATCAAGAGTCTAAGCGAGGAAAAAAAATCCAAGATTGCGATCATGGAGTTCCCTGATTTGCACGGTAACACGAGTGAACTAGGTAAATTTATACCTGAAGAGCTGACCACCCGACTTTTCATGACGCGGCGATTTGCAGTGGTAGAACGCTCTTTGCTGAATAAAGTGCTGGAAGAACAGAATCTTGGCATGACAGGTCTTGTGGATATTTCTTCCGCTGCCAGGGTTGGAAAGATGTTGGGCGTAGATGCCATTGTAACCGGTACCATTACCGACATGGGACACGCACTCCGCATCAATGCTCGAGTAATCGCAACAGAAACTGCAGGAGTTTTTGCAGTCTCATCCGTTAGTATTGAAAAAGACAAACACATTGTGGGGATGATGGAACGGGTTTCGGCTATGCCGGGTAAGAAAACCGGAGAGGTTTCTTCAGATGAAGATTCTGAACAGGTAGCATTCAGATTCTCAAAAATAATTGTTGAAGATATTAATTTTGAAGTTATTGGTGCGGTAGCAACCAATAATCATAGGGCCATTATTGATATTATGATTACAAACACCCATCATTTGGATAAAGACATCAGGATTTTTTCAGGAACCTCTGTGTACGACAATATGGGACAACAATATGATATTTCTGTGAGAAGTATTGGAAGCAAAACGCGAAGAGGAGGTTCAGCACTTCGGCATCTTTTTATCAGCAATGTACCCACGCGAGTGCGATTAGAGTTTGATGAAATTGATCCGGATGCTGTAAGTTTTCCTTTGCTCATTCTGAGACTGGGTAATCATCCTGATGTGACATTGCGAGATATACCATTTGAAAGACAACAATAACAGCCAATGTCAGAAAACAATTATTTAACCGCCAGACTGATAAGTTTGTTTGCTGTTTTATGCTTTTGTTTTGTCTCTGAAATTCTTGGGCAGCCTTTATGGACTGAGAGAAGACCTGCAGATCCTGGATATTATATTGGGATAGGATCAGCCGATAAAACGCCGGGCACCTCCTTACACATAGAGCTAGCACGCGATCAGGCCCTTGCACAAATTGCTTCATCCATATCCGTATCGATCACAACGGGAACCACCCATCAAATTCTGGAGCAAACCGGGGTGTACGAGGAACAGTTCAGTGCCATCGTCCGGTCCGTGGCCCATGCAAACCTTGAAGGATATGAACTGGTTGACACATGGGAAGATGAGCAAACCTATTGGGTTTATTACCGGTTGTCTGTTTCCGGATATGCTGAAAGATTGGAAGCAAGAAAACATTCCGCTGCCATTCGATCAAACCGCTTGTTTGATTCGGGGATGCGAGCGCTCAATGATGGAAATATCAGTGACGCTTTGACCAACCTGTTGCAGGCAGCTTATTTAATCAAAGACTTTCGTGGACTGGGCTTGCTCTTCCCCAACGGGAAGGATGGTTTTCTGGATCTGGAGATATATTTGCAAATCCAGAGCATTCTGTCCGGAATGGATATTGAGATCCAACCGCCTTTAGTTAAAACCATGTTATTTAGAAACCCCCTTGATATCATTGAAATTATAATGATTTATCAGGATCCTCAACAAAAGAAGCATTTTGTCTCCAATATGCCGCTGAAGGTACGTCCTCCCCAGATTAGCGGAAGCCGGTTGTATGTTGACAAAACCAACAACAAGGGGAAGTCGCTCCTTTTGCTTCCCGCGTTGAGGTTTGAACAGAGAATTCAGCTTGAAGTGGTTCCAAACCTGCCTGTTCTGGCTGGTATCAGCAATGAAGAGGTCAGGGCTTTGCTTGCCGGTATAATTGTGCCGGTAGGTAAGCTGTTGGTTTTCGCAGAATCGCCGCGGGTTTATCTTGAAACTGAGGAAAAGAACATGGACATTCTTGCCGATAGGGCCATTTCAGACAAAAATATCCGGTCCTGTCTTACTGCCGCTGAATGGATAATAACGGATGATCCGGATCGGGCAGATATTGTGATAAATATCCATGCGACAACCCGTAAAGGCATTGAACGACAGGGTATTCATACCGCCTTTGCATCAGGGCACGTGGCAATTTACAAAACCGGCAGCAACGATGTGGTCTTCAGCATGCAACTGCAAGAGGTAAACGGAGCCGGAGTCAGTTTTGAAAATGCCGGTAACCAGGCTTTGGAACGATTGTCAGAGCAGTTGCTGCAAGTTTTTGAGCGTCATTTTATGTCAGATTAGGTACCTTTTTATTTAAATCTATGAAGAAATTATTGATTGTACTTAGCATGATGTTTTTCTGTTTTCAGCTTTTTGCGGAAGAGGAACAGGGAAAACCAAAACCACAAACCAGGGCACTGACTGTACAAGAGGCCTTCCCGCCCGACTCTCTTAAAACATCCCCCTTGTTGCGATCTTTCGATGGACTTAGCAGGGAACGGGTTCAACAGGCATACAGGGATTTAAAAGCCACTGCCGACAGCATTGCCGAAGCAAACAGTTTGAGCACCGGTTTTTTTGCCACAAATTGGCGCTATGTTAAGCAGTTTTTTGCAGATGCAGGTCAGGGTCCGGACAAAGCAATGTCGTTGTTTGTGGCCGTGGTTCTGGTTGTACTCCTTATCATCGCTTTGCCCTACATGATCATTACTTTTCTCATACCCCCATTCTTTAAAAAGGTGGAGAAACCTGATAATGATCCCGCTGTGAAAGCCGAAGATGATGCCAGAAATGATGAAGATTAAAATAAAGATAAAGATAAAGATGATGATGACGATGACAACGATGATGATTTGCAGGAGCCCTGACAGATGATGAAGATTCAAAACAACCTAATGATCAACATAAATTAAAAGAACATGAGCGACGATCCATATATTTATGAACAGGATTTGATTCAAAATAAAGAACTTCAGGCACTTTTTCGTCAGAAGATCAATGTTTGGGCGAATTCCATTCCGCATCATCCCTTTCGTGATCTGGGTGATAAAATTGAGATCAATTCTATATGGTACAAACCAACCTACCCGATTCGGCTTCTTAGCCAATATGAAAGCAGGTCAAAGGAAAAGAGTTACCAGCCCTATTCCAATGAGGCTATTCCTGAAAGGAGTTATTTCAGTCTTGATGATGTTGACTCGTGGAAAATCATTTTGCCTGAAGTGGATGAATTTATTAATGATACGACCCAATATGTTGTGTCTGGCTCACAATATATTGAGGGATGTTTTAAATGCTCAGCAACGGGGAAAATTACTTGTCCTAAATGCGACGGTCAACGTAAGGTAACGTGTCCTGAGTGTTCTGGAAGAGGAAGAAAGAGGTGTTCCCCATGCGATGGGAGTGGAAAAATACCCAGATCAAAAACAGTAACAAAAACAGTATGGGTTCCGCCAAGCTATGATTCAAACGGTAACCAGATAGGCAATACCGGCATTAACCGGACAGAATACGATACTGTTACTGTATACGAATCATGCAGCAACTGTGGTGGAAGAGGAAGCGTTCAGTGCAGTAATTGCAATGGCTCCGGAAAAGTGGTCTGTCCAAAGTGCAGAGGTGCCGGACAGATTACCTGTCCGATATGCTTGGGAGCCAAATATTTGATGCATTTCTATTACGTTGAACGCAGTCTGGAATATTCAGATAAAAATAATAACATCGTTCATGCAACCATTTATGAGAATCTGCCTGAGTTTCTTGCCTACACCAGTGAATTTGAACGTGAATCGATCTATAAGGTTTGTGAGGACAAAATAGAGAAGGGGCATCTTCCCGAAGGAAATCACCTGAATCCCTTTATTGATGATTTTTTGCAGCGATCGTGGAATGAGAAAGCTTACAATCAGGTTATGCTCTTTCAACAACTGGAGATTGACCGAATCGATACCTGGGAGTTGAATTATTCATTTAAAGGAAAACAATACACAATGGCTTTCACGGGAAGTGACTATGAAATCATTCCAGGTCTCAGCCCAATTTATGAGGTGGCTTTCGACTACCTGAAGAAAGGGGTAAAAGCGGCTCGATCCTACCGCTACTTCCATGCGCTGAAACAATTGTCAAAATCCAGAAAGATTGATGTTTTTGAACTCCGTGAGCAACTGGAGGATGCACGATACCGATTGCGCCGGAAAATCAATCAGGGATATAACCTCGGAGGCCTGCTTGGATTGTTTGTGGCACTCCTTCTCGGTGGATTTATCTCATATGCATACTTCAATGAGGTGAATTTTGTATTTAAATATGCCGGATTCATAAACAGGGAAAGCTTTTGGTTGTATAAATACCATGCCTGGTCGATGACGGGTTCCTATCTGGTTTTGTCAATATTGGGTTATAAACTTTCCAAAAACTTTCTCTCGGAGGCTAAAAGGGTGATCCCACTTGCAATTCTAAGGACAATCACCGGATTTTTGCTTACAATCCTTGTATCGGCAATTTTTATACTACTCCTTGGTTTGCTGAATGTTACCGGGATAACCATTATAGTTCCTCTACTTGTCTGGACCATCAAATGGATTGGAATTATCGCTTACATGTTGGTTACGCTGATCCTTGGTTTGATTATTTATGTGTTCATTTTTTTATGGGTGGTAATTAAATGGTTGTGGGGTCTTGT
>SKTA01000065.1 GCA_007122745.1 Bacteroidales bacterium | reverse complement strand
GTGCGCCAACTTATGCACCTGACCTTGCAAAAGCGGTTTGTGATATGCTGCCGGCAATCCCTTCCAAAATACGCGGAGAGATCTATCATTACAGCAATGAGGGCGTATGCAGCTGGTATGATCTGGCAAAGGCCATTGCAGACATCAAAGGGCTGGATTGCGATATTGCTCCCGTAATGTCGAAAGAGTACAAAACGGCCGCTGCAAGGCCCCACTATAGTGTGCTGGACAAAAGTCGCATCAAAAAAGAATATAGACTTAAAATTCCCTATTGGCGTGATGGATTGTACCGTTGCCTCGAACGGTTATAAGTTTCCGGATTCAAAGAAGTTCCCTGTGAACATCTGTTATGGTTTCGCTTTATAAAGTTTCCACCAGGGTGTTTTGGGGTCGTTATGGTGTTCGCGATGGTAGCCAAAGAAGTAGCAGCTGAACATCGCCCAAAGGTGATTTTTGATTTGTGTACGTGCCCGGTGCGGTCCCATCCCTTCATCATGCGGCAGTCGGTGTGGCCAGTAAACACCAACCCAGAACAGCTGAAGGGTTCCCAATATAGCAGGTAAAGCCCAGAACAGAAGTGCTGAAACTTCGTTGACGCCGGGAATCAAAAGCAAAAGATTAAAGAAGACAGCCATAATCACCAGTTGTATAACGGTTACATACCGCCACATAAAGACAGCCCACCATTTGATGAAATTCTGCGAACCGGCATAAAAATCGGGATCTTTTTCCGTTGCCGAATGTTTGTGATGCATTCCGTGATTTTTGCGCAGCGTTCTGTAGTACATACCTGCAAACAGAAAGGAAGCCAGATACCCCAGTAGGGTATTTACCCATTTTTTTGATGAAATGTTGCCATGCATCGCATCGTGCGCTGTAATAAACAGACCGGTAAACAAATAGGTTTGTATCAGAATGTGGATATACATCCAGGGATTGTAAACGGCAACCTGAACCGATAACAGAATGTAGGCCAGATGCGCTGCCCAGACACCAATAACAAGAATGGCTATAATTATTCCCATGATCACCTCAATAAGTTGATATCTACGAAGGTAGAAGAATCAATCATCAAAAACAAATGGTCAGTTGAAATTTAAAGAAATCCCAAACAAAATGATTCATTCTTGCGTTTATCTGCCATGGAAAAGTACTATTATGCTTTATTGCTTGCAGGTAGCATAGCAATACCCCTGATACGCAGCTTTGAAAGCCGGATTCGGTTTCGCAGCAGGTGGCCGGCCCTTTTTGCAGGTATATTTGTAATGATGGCGGTCTTCATCCCATGGGATATCATCTTTACCGCCCGTGGTGTATGGTCTTTCAATCACGATTACGTGATCGGGTGGTACATTTTCGGACTTCCTGTTGAGGAGTGGTTGTTTTTTGTGGTGATATCCTATTGTATTGTATTTACTTATGAGGTCCTGAAATATTTTTTCCCAAAGCTTGTCTTCCCTAAAACAGCGTTTTATTTAACCATTTTGCTTGGCGTTCTGTTCCTTCTGCTGGCATTGTTAAACACGCACCGCATCTATACTTTTGTTGTGATGTTGCTGACCGGCTTTCTGGCGCTCTGGCAGGTTTTTATCCGTTCCGACAAAACCTGGCTTTCTCATTTTTATATCACCTATCTGATCATCCTGATTCCGTTTTTAATCATTAATGGTGCCCTTACGGGGATGTTTACGGAGATGCCCGTGGTCAGTTACAACAACATGGAGAACCTTGCAATCCGGATCTTTACCATTCCTGTTGAAGATGCTGTTTATTTGATGGGTATGATGTTTATTGTGCAGATGGTTTATGAAAGGTTAAGGTAAAGATTAAGGTTGAGGTTAAGCTTGAGGGTTAGTTAGAATCACTCTTTGGGGTTCCTTTGTGTACTCTGCGCCTCTGCGGTATTTTTTTTTCACCGCAAAGGCGCAAAGAACACAAAGAAAAATGCCATAAGGGTTGCAAAAGGTTTTCACGCAAAACACGCAAAATTTTAACCCTTAAGCCATTACAAGGGTAATGTGCCGGCAATAAGGAATGTAGCAGCAAAGGCCACAATGGCATACAACTCGGGGAATACCGCCAGAATCAATGTGTTTCCAAACACATTATGACCTGATCCGATGGCAGCGATACCATTGGCGCATACCTGCCCCTGGCGAATTCCGGAGAGCAGGCCTACGGCACCCAGTGCCAGGCCCGCACCAAAAATGGATGCTGCCGTAGCCCAGGTGATTCCTGCTGTCAGATAGCCTGACAGGATAAAGTATCCCATGAATCCGTAAAGGCCCTGGGTTCCCGGGAGTGCACTAAGCACCATATAATTACCAAAGGCTTCGTCGTTTTTCTTGAGTGCACCGATAGAAGCGTTACCACCCATGGATACACCAAAGGCACTGCCAATGCCGGCCAAACCGATCATCAATCCAATACCTATGTAAGCTAAAATAATTGGTCCTGATTCCATAATGTTACAATAATTTAGTTAATGTTTATATGATTTTTTTAAATGGTTTATAATGCTTCCCACCGCCTGAAAAGCCGGCATTTTTATAAAACTCCACGAAGGTAAGACGCATGGGGTGTACAAATGCCCCCAGTCCCGACATGAACAGATTGATACCATGTCCGATCACCAAAATGACAGTCATGATCAAAATGCTGACTACAGGAATGCTTCCGCTCATTGAAACAGCAAGGCTGTTGAATACAAAGCCCAGGATCGCACTGGAAATACCCAACGCGAACAAACGGATGTATGACAGCAGGTCACCCAGAATTCCCGTTACCATGTTGTAAGTGTTCCATAAACCCAGGCCGAAATTCATCAGGATGTTCCTTTTCAGGTTATTAAGAAACAGGATCATCACACCGCTGATGCCCAGCAATACGTATAAAGCAGGATATAGTGTCTCAAAAGGGATGTCGCTGATAGCGCTGTATCCGTAAATCGATATACTACCAATCAATAACACAATCCACCCAAGGGTGCCGACTGCAAATGTCCATCCAAATTGCTTGGTTTCATTGATCGCTTTCAGTATCAAACCAAAAATGATCTGTATCCCTCCAAGTAAAAGTGCCAAATAAAAGAGCAGCATGTTGATGTCAGTGCCCTGTTGTTCGAATCTTATCGCCAGGTCTCTGTAAACAGGCAAAGATGTGTCGAATAATGGTATTCCAAAAAATACTCCGGAGATCACCCCAAATAAAAAGGTGGAGAGCCCAAGATAAAAGATCAGCCCCATTACATGTTTCAGCTCTTTCTGTACTTTTTTCTTCAGCAACAAAGCTGCAACTGCCATCAGGATACCATAACCGGCATCCCCCAGGCAAAAGCCAAAAAACAGCACGTAAAAGGGTGCAAAGAAAGGGGTGAGGTCCAGTTCTGAATATTTGGGCAGGGAGTAAAGCTCTCCCAGCATCTCGAATTTTTTGGCGAATTTCTTGTTCTTAAGCAAAACGGGAGGCTGATCACTTTGTTCCGCCCTGATCGCAACATACAGGATATTGTTTGTTTCCAGGTAATCGGTCAAAGCCTCTTTTCGCTCTTCAGGAACCCAGCCTTCGAGCAACATCACCTTCTCATCGGCTTGTTTTTCGGTATTTTCCAAAGCCAGATGCACATCCACCGATTCTTTGATGCTGTATCCGTAAGTCTTGATCGCTTCCAGGCTTTTTCCGGCATGCGCATCAAGCTTTTCATTGACCGTGCGAATATCCTCCTGAATTTTTTTCCGGTAGTAGTTCAGCTCGGAAAGTGGCCGCTCGGGCGGACGAATCTCATCGGCATCTAACTCAAGTTCCTCTTCCCCTTCCTGGATATAGACAAAGTAGTTCTGGCCAGCTTGTTTGCCGATTTCTTCAATCGGATATTGCTCAAACCACTCCTCTTTGAAGCGGCTGGCGGGAACGCTGTAAAACTTCACGTGCAACCCTTCACCGGCAAGTTTTTGAATGGTATCTTTAGAAAAATCACCCCATGGCCTGACCTGCGAAATTTCTTTTTCCAGCAAGGTGAGCTGCTGAAATTTATCTTCCAGATCACCGATGAGGGTTTTTACTTCCTCCAAGGCCTGTTGGCCGTTATCCGAACCTTTCTCTGCAGTTTGGCCGAATTTCCGTTTGCCCAGGAATTTCACAACCGATTGGATCTGTTTGATCCGGTCATATTTTTCGCGCACTTCGTCTGATACATCTTCCCGCTTTTCAATCAGGTGTACAACTCCAATTTTGCGCACCTCCTCAAGGAAGTCGTTGTAATCCTGATGAAAGACCAGGAAGGAAAATTTATGCATGGGAACGATCATACGCTTTCCTCCATTTCCTGTAATCTGTTTTTAACGATTTTCTGGGCTGCCTTCGACAGGTTTTCTTCATCCTCAAGGTAGCGTTTGATCTTCAAAATAGCCTCTTCAAAGCCGGGGATCTGTACCTTTTCATAAAGGTTCACCTTTTGGGTGGTTTTCTTTCGGGCGTGATCCAGCAATTGCATTTTTTGAAAGAAAACTTCTCTTTCGATTGCTGTGTGGGCTAGCTTTTTAATTATTTGTATGCCATCAAGATACCAGTTTGGATTGTTGAACATGCTGTATTCTTTAATATCAAAATGGATAT